>SXWG01000065.1 GCA_005789925.1 Actinomycetota bacterium
CGAAGACGCACTCCCGGTGGTTCGTCCATCTGGCCGAACACGAGAGCGGCCTTTTCGAACACGCCCGACTCGTCCATTTCCAGACGAAGGTCGGTGCCTTCGCGGGTGCGCTCGCCCACTCCGGCGAACACAGACACACCACCATGCTTTGATGCCACGCGGTTGATCATCTCGGTGATGAGAACGGTCTTACCGACTCCGGCACCACCGAACAAACCGATCTTTCCACCGGCGAGATACGGCGTGAGCAAGTCGATGACCTTGATGCCTGTCTCGAACATGCGCTTCGATGGCTCAAGGGTGTCGAACGCCGGTGCTGGGCGGTGAATGTCCCAGCGCTCGACATTTTCGAATTCTTTTGGATCGCCATCGAGCACGTCGCCCCAGACGTTCCACACGTGTCCAAGTGTCTTGTTGCCCACTGGAACCTGAATGCCGTGACCGGTGTCCTTCACCGGTGTACCACGACGAAGACCGTCAGTTGGCTTCAGGCACACTGCACGCACACGGCTGTCACCAAGTTGCTGCGCGACCTCAGCGAGAATCACGTTCGGCTTACCGTCGACGTCGACGGTGAACTGCAATGCCGTGTTCAACTCAGGCAGCGAACCGCGAGGGAACTCGACGTCGATGACCGGCCCCGCAATTGAGACGACTCGACCGTCTTGTTGGGTGTTGTTGTCTGTCATGGTCATGGCATTCTCCTGCTCAGACTCGTCCGCCGGTTTGGTTCGCATCAGCCATGACGTACTCGACACGGCGTGGTGTCGAATCGTCATTGCCCGCCAGTGCCTCGGCACCGCCGACGATCTCCATGATCTCGGTGGTGATCGAGTCCTGACGTGCACGGTTCATGATGCGCGAGAGGTTCTTGATGAGTTCTTCCGCGTTGTCAGTCGCCGACTTCATGGCGCGCTGACGGAATGCGTGTTCGGAGGCTGCTGCGTTCAACAGCGCCGCGTACACACGAGCTTCGACATACCGCGGAAGCAATGTGTCGAGGATGAGGTCCGGATCGGGTTCGTATTCGTAGTCAGCGCCTGCGGCGTTCTTGCCGTCTCCACCTTCGACCACTCCTCTGTCGAGTGGAACGAGCGGACGAATGACGACTTCTTGCGAACCTGCCGAGATAAAACGGGTGTAGATGAGGACGACTTTGTCGACCTCACCCTTCACGAACATGTCAACGACGTACTCGCCGATTTCCTTCGCCACCGAATATGGCGGGTTGTCAGTGAAACCGGCGAAACCCTGACCGAGGTTGTAACCACGGAAGCGGAAGTACCCTTCAGCTTTTCGACCGACCGGTACGACGAGATGCTCCACTGGACCCCCGGTGTCAGCTTTGATCTCACCTTCGGTTGCACGAAGCACACCAGAGTTGTATCCACCGCACAAGCCACGGTCGGCAGCGATAGGAACGAAGCAGATGCGCTTCACATCGGGCCGGCCAGCGAGAAATGGCTTGTCTTTCCCAGCACCCGCAGCGGCAAGATCTTTGACAACTTCCGTGATGAGCTCGGAGTACGGAACAGCGGCAGCAACACGTTGCTGTGCCTTGACGATGCGCGACGCAGCGATGAGTTCCATCGCTCGCGTGATTTTCTTCGTCGCCTGCACCGAGCGGATTCGCCCGCGCAGGATTCGTTCCTGACCTCCAGCCACTTAGATCACTCCGTAGCCAGTGTCTTGTTGCTCTTGGCGTCACCGATCTCGGCGGCGTCGACATCGGATTTAACGGTCGCTGCCCCAGAGACTTGGAACTGCGCCTTGAATGCCTTCACGATGTCGCCCAAGTCAGCGGGAACGTCGGCTTTCGTGTCGCTACGCAATGTGGCGAGCATCGAGCCATGACGTGCGCGGACGTACTCGAGCAATTCGTTCTCGAAACGACGAACGTCGGCGACCGGAATGTCGTCGAGATGACCCTTTGTTCCGGCAAAAATCGAGACGACCTGCTCTTCGACTGGCATCGGGCTGTTCAGTGGTTGCTTCAGCAATTCGACCAAGCGATAACCGCGCTCGAGCTGTGCTTTCGACACGGCGTCGAGTTCGGAACCGAAGGTTGCGAACGCTTCAAGCTCACGGAACTGAGCAAGATCGAGCTTGAGTGTTCCGGACACACTCTTCATCGCCTTGGTTTGTGCGGCACCACCCACACGCGACACCGAGATGCCCACGTCGACGGCCGGACGAACACCGGACTTAAAGAGGTTGTCCTGCAGGTACACCTGACCGTCGTTGATGGAAATGACGTTGGTTGGAATGTACGCCGACACGTCACCTGCCTTGGTCTCAATCACCGGCAATGCCGTCAATGAACCTGCACCATTCTCATCACTCAACTTCGCAGCACGCTCAAGTAGACGAGAGTGCAAGTAGAAGACGTCACCGGGATACGCCTCGCGGCCTGGTGGACGGCGGAGCAACAGTGACAGCTGGCGATACGCCTCAGCTTGCTTGGACAAGTCGTCGTACACCACGAGTTTCCAGAAGAACCAG
>SXWG01000066.1 GCA_005789925.1 Actinomycetota bacterium
GTGCGTCGGGGTGCGGTCACCCCACGGCTGGTGTGCGCCCACCTTGATGGCCTGCACGCCGAGGTCGCGGCGGGCTGCCTCGTCGAGCAGTGCCGTCAGGTCGGCGAGGTACTGCGGGTGCGCGAGTGCGCCGGCGTACACGGGCAGCATCACGGTGTCGAGGTCGTAGCGGCGCACCGCTTCGAGTTGTGCGGCCGGTGTGCCGAAGTCGTGGCCGGTGATGCCCACCCAGCGGCACAGCCCTTCGTCGCGGGCTCGCAGGATGGCCTCGAAGGCGCCGCCGCGCTGGTCGAGGTCGGCGATGCTGACGACGCCGTGTGCCTGGTAGAGGTCGACGTGGTCGGTGCCGAAGCGATCGAGCGTGCGCTCGAGTTGGCGGCGCACCCCGTCGGCGTCGTGCTTGTTCGACTTCTCGCCGATGAAGATGCGGTCGCGCACGGCGGGGATGTGCGGCCCCACCAACACCTCCGCGGCGCCGTAGGTGGGTGCCACGTCGATGTGGTTCACCCCGGCGTCGAGTGCGGCGTGGAAGCTGGTGGCCACCTCGTCGGGGTTGGATCGGCCGTAGGCCGCGGTGCCGAGGATGGCCACCGACGAGAGGTGGCCGGTGCGGCCGAGCCGCCGTGTGGGGAGTGCGCTCACGGGCGTCACTGTACGCCGTGCCAGAGTAGAGGGATGCCGTACGAGAAGGGCCTGTTCGAACTCGGTGACGCGTGCTACGCCTACCTGCAGCCCGATGGCAGCTGGGGCTGGAGCAATGCGGGTCTGGTGATGGGCGACGGCGTGTCGCTGCTGGTCGACACGTTGTTCGACCTGAAGCTCACACAGTCAATGCTCGATGTGATGTCTGCGACGGTACGTACTGCTCCCATCGGCACGGTGGTCAACACGCACGCCAACGGAGACCACTGCTACGGCAATCAGTTGGTGAGTAATGCCGACATCATCACCTCGCACGAGACTGCAGTAGAGATGCGCGAAGTCACGCCTTCGACGCTGGCAGGATTAAATTCAGCACCAGGTGAGTTGGGTGAGTTGTTCCGCAACTTCTTCGGAGCCTTCGACTTCACCGGCATCGAGGTTCCAGAGCCGACCCGCACCTTCACCGGACATCTCGAGATCGAAGTGGGCGGGCGGATCATCGAATTGGTCGAGGTGGGACCTGCGCACACGCGAGGCGACACACTCGTGTTCGTCCCAGATGCGAAGACCGTGTACACGGGAGACATCTTGTTCATCGGTGGCACCCCAATTGTGTGGGCAGGCCCGCTCACGAACTGGATTGCGGCCTGTGACCTCATGTGTTCCTCCGATGTCGACACGGTGATTCCTGGGCACGGGCCGGTCACTGACAAGTCCGGTGTCGTGGCTGTTCGTGACTATCTCCAGTATGTGAACGACCAAGCGACAGCTCGTTTCGAGGCGGGCATGAGTTCATGGGACGCAGCACAAGACATCGCCTTGAATGAATTCGGTGAGTGGGGCGAGCGCGGCCGTATCGCGGTGAACGTGGACACTGTGTACCGACACCTTGACCCGACACACGCAACGCCCGACGTGGTCGAAATGTTCAAGCGGATGTTGTCGCTCGAGAAGCCTCACTGATCTTGCGCCGCACGACGAAGAGCCAACCGAAGAGTGCCACGGCACTGAAAAAGAACCACTGGAACGCATAGGAGAGGTGCGGTCCATTGGTGATGTCGGGAAGTGGTACGACCGACAGTCGGGTCTCGGCCGGAGTCGACTCGACCAATTGCACGTACATGTCCTCGAGCGAGCCAGAAGTTTGTTGATCGATACGCGCGATGTCGATGCGCTGCATCTCAGCAAGCGTTCCCTCTGCTGAGTCGATTGCGCCTAGCCCGCTTCGTTTTTGACTTGGGCGAAGGTGGCCGATGACTATGACCTCGCCGCTGGGCGACTGAGGAATGTCCTCGGTCAAGGGAATGAATCCGCGGTTCACCAACACCTTTCGTCCGTCAGCAAGCACGATCGGCATCGCGACGTCGCGTCCGGCAGCACCATTTTGCGAGCGATTCACGATGAGCACCATCTCGTTGGCCACGTATGTTCCTTGAAGACGAACCAGGCGCCATTCGACTTTCTTGGTGTCGACATTTGATGTGACGACGTCAGCGAAGTCGGCGACCGGTGCAGAGACTTGCTCGGTTACTCGGCCATTGAGTGCCTTGCGTTCGTCGAGGCGGTTCAGCTGCCAGAAGCCGAGGTTGACCATGAGGGCGACGAGCACCCCGATCAACACATGAAGAGCTATCCAGCGAGGGGAGATGAGGAAGCGGTACATGGACAAGGAAACGGTATCGGGCGTCGAGTTCGGGTGTACGGTCCTGCGACATGGAGTACACACGGGACTCGTTGACCGACGCATGGTGGTCCACGGTCTTCTCTGCAGACGTGACGGCAGGTGAGCCTCAACGAATTGGTGACGGCCTCGTTGGTATGAACCTTCGAGTGCCGTTACACAGCACGTCAGCGACCGTTCCCTCGAGTGTGGTGGTGAAGTTGATGTCCGAGGACGTCACCAGCCGAACAACCGCGGTCACACTTGGCAACTACATGCGCGAAGTGCGTTTCTACGCAGACATCGCGCCCACGGTTGATGTCGCGACGGCGCGGTGCCACTTTCTGGATTTTGACGATGCGACACACGATTTCGTCTTGGTTCTCGACGACTTGGCGCCAGCGCGACAAGGTAACCAAATCACCGGATGTGACGTGGCGACGGCTCGGGTGGCGGTGACAGAGATGACCAGACTTCACGGCCCGCGTTGGGGTGACCCGACATTTTTCGATGTGACATGGCTACAGCGATCGACCGATCCAGGTGGACCCGAGACATTGAATGCGGTCTACGGCGCAGTGAAGGGTGTTTTTTTCGATGTGTTCGGTGATTCACTTCGAGATGCGTGCGGTGTCGCTGGTGTCGAACTTGTGCACGAGTTGGGTTCCGCACTCGTCTCGTTTCTCACGGGTCGAGGCACGCCGCAGACTCTCGTCCACGGAGACTTTCGACTCGACAACCTGATGTTCGGAAGCGCCGGTACGGGACATGATTGCGCGGTCGTCGACTGGCAGACCCCTGCACACGGAGATGGAGTGACCGATCTGGCCTACTTCCTCGGAGCAGGGCTCTTGCCCGACGAGCGTCGCCAGAACGAGGAAGATCTCGTGACGCAATACGTGAACGAACTGGGTCGATACGTGAAAGGTGTCAATTTCGACGACGTGTGGCGCCGGTATCGGCGAGAAGCTCTCTCTGGGGTCGTGATGTCAGTTGTGGCAAGTCAGATTGTGCAGCGCACAGATCGCGGAGACGCAATGTTCGACGCAATGGCGACGCGTCACGTACGTCACGCTCTTGATATGGACTCGCTATCACTTCTCTAGATACGGTGGTTGCATGAGCACCGATGCGCCACGACCTGTGCTCATCTACGACGGTGAGTGCGGGTTTTGTCGACTGTGGGTGCGCCGCTTACGGCGCCTCGTGCGTAATGCGCCTCAGTGTCTTCCATTTCAAACTGCACCGCTCGATGAACTTGGCGTGTCGCGCGAGGCCTGTGCTGTCGCTGTGCAATACGTCGACCGACGAGGGCGAGTGAGTGGTGGGTCTGATGCGGTCGCACGGCTGTTCATCGGCGCGGGTTCGTTGTGGTTCGTACCTGGGTGGTTGATGCTGACTCCCGGCATACGCCAGGTGGCTCAAGTCAGCTATCGATGGGTGGCTCGAAACCGCCACCACTTCAAAGGTGCAACTACAGCGGACTGACCGCGGCAACGAACGGTTCGCCGGCAAACTCATTGAGGCCGCCGACCAATGCGTCGCATGCCGTGACGTCGCCGTCACAGATGGCACGTTTGACGTCTAGCGGCAAATGGCTTGCATGAATCATGTCGCCGAGTCGGTCGTGGACCCGCCCCGTGACAGCACGAAGGGCGACCGAGAGTGCCTTCGCTGGGTCACGGTCGTAGGTCGCCAACATCTCGACACGTTCTTTCTTGGTCAACATGCGGGCACGTGTCGAACATGCGAGGCGTCGCAACAGATAGGGAGAGAACCGAAGCGCGTATCGCTGTTGCAGGTCGATGCGCCGCCAATCATCGCTTGTCGTCTGGCCACGGCAGAGAGTCGAACCGCACGCGCAGGGGAATTGGTCGTAATCGCTGCCGTCTGTGGTGCCGTAGTCGAAAGTCAACACCTCGCCGACGGAGATGTCGCGCCACGCGACGATCTGTGTTGCACTGCGCGGCCCACAGTTCGGCTCGCAACTGTGGTTGACGGCGTCACCGGGCTCGCGCTCTGGCGGGCCGACGATGAACAAGTTGTCGTCAACTTGAATCGAGCGTTCTCGTCGTGTCGCTGGCATCGCATCAAAGCCGCGTCGATCGACTGCATCGCCACCGAACGTCGCAACGACAGTTCCTTGCGGGATGAGCGCGATCGCGCGACTACCCCAACCGACGTCTCCCATGGGTTCGGCACGCGCAAGTGGCGTCAATCTGTTGAACTGCAGGGTCATGAAAGAAAACGAGCCCCAACTCCGCCGGCTTTCGTGCGCCGTACGGTAGCGGCGAATCGAGCCCCCGACAAACGCCGATGGGTGTGAAGCGGTAAGACTGACGCGATGGCACACTCGCCGAACCGCTTGACCACGCGCTTGGCAGCAGGGGGCAGTGTCCTCATGCCAGGTGTGTGGGACCCGTTGTCGACTCGGCTGGCGGCCCGTGCTGGGTTCGACACCGTGTTTCTTTCCGGATTCTGCGTGGCAGGCACGCTTCTCGGTGTGCCCGATATCGGCATTCTCGGGCGAGACGACGTTGTGGGTGTGGCACGACGCGTGTGCGAAGCGGTGCCGAATATTGATGTCGTTGTCGATGCGGACACTGGTTATGGCGATGAGTCGGAAGTTGCGACGACTGTGCATCAATGGGAGGCAGCAGGTGCAGCCGGAATGTTCCTGGAGGACCAAGTCTGGCCGAAGCGTTGTGGACACATGGATGGCAAAGAAGTGGTGGACGTGGGCGTATGGCTCGGAAAGCTTCGTCGCGCCCTGGCAGAGCGGGAGTCCTTGCATATCACCGCACGCACCGATGCGCTCGGAGTGTTGGGTCGAGATGAAGCGGTTCGTCGCGCGCAAATGGCGAGAGACCTCGGTGTCGACGCGGTGTTTGTTGAAGCACCTCGATCCCGCGAGGATCTTGAAGCGATTGCATCGCAAGTCAGCGGTGTCACATTGGTCGCAAACATGGTCGAGCGGGGAAAGACCCCGCTGGCGACAGCAGATGAACTGGGGGAGATGGGCTTTCGCCTGGTGATAAGCCCCGTCACCGGTCTCCTTGCCAGTGCGCAGGCCATTGAAGCGGCCTACGGAGTGCTGGCCGAGAAAGGCACGTTGCGCGACGATCTCGACAAAGTCATGGTGTTCAGCGATTTCAATGACATCGTCGGCACTGACAATGTGCTTGTGGAGCGCTCGAAGCGTCAGTAGCCTGAGGGCGACGCATTAAGAGTGACCGTCAGGTCCGGCAACCGGGGTTTCAGCCGCACGGTGCCATCCCACGAGAGTGGGGATGTGGTCTCGCAGATGCGAGGCAACAGGCCTGATGTCTCTTCTTCGTTCGTCTCGACTTTTCATGGGTCGATCAACATCCGCGACTCACAGGGAGGAGAGGCAACATGACGACACCAAGCCACGGTGTGCCGTACGCACCCCCTCATCCAGGTGCGTCCTATGCGCCGACCGGGGCGTGGAACAGCTCGCAACCAGCTGGTCATCGACGGTTCCACACATTCGCCGTTGATCGTCCGTTTTCTCTCGACGGAGGTGCGGCGTTACGCGATGTCACCATCGCATACGAGACGTGGGGAACCTTGAACGCCGATGCGAGCAATGCGATTCTCGTGTGTCATGCGTGGACAGGTGACAGTCACGTCGCCGGTCCTGCGGGAGAAGGTCACCCGACGCCAGGTTGGTGGGAAGGTGTCATCGGGCCTGGCGGCTTCATCGACACCAACAAACAGTTCGTGGTGTGCGCAAACGTTCTCGGCGGCTGCCAAGGCTCCACTGGTCCCGCGTCACCGCATCCGGTCGATGGCAAACCCTACGGATTGCGCTTTCCTGTCATCACAATCCGCGACATGGTGCGGGCGCAGGTTCATTTGGCTGACCATCTCGGTGTGCGACGTTGGCGAAGCGTCATCGGTGGGTCGATGGGGGGCATGCAGGCCCTGGAGTGGGCCGTCACGTACCCCGAGCGAGTCGCATCGGTGATTCCGATCGCGACGTGCATCGAGTCGAGCGCGCAGCAGATCGCGTGGGGTGCCATCGGGCGCCGAGCGCTGCAAATGGATCCCGCGTGGAACGGCGGGGACTACTACGACGCAGCGCCCGATGAAGGTCCGTGGCGCGGCCTCGCCGTCGCACGCATGATCGCTCAGGTCACGTTTCGCACCGACAACGCTTTCAACGAACGATTTGGCCGCGATTTATCAGAGGCCAACATTCACGATGACGGTTTGCACTTCTTCGACAGGTTCGAAGTTGAGCGTTACCTCGATCACCACGGCGACAA
>SXWG01000067.1 GCA_005789925.1 Actinomycetota bacterium
GGTGTGATCGTTCAGGTTCACGTGCGTGATGTCAGCGACGTCAGCCAGCGAATCTGGATCGACACAAAAATTGTGATTCTGACTGGTGATCTCCACGGTTCCCGTCGAGATGTCCCTCACCGGATGATTTCCTCCGTGATGACCGAAGGGCAACTTGAAGGTGTGACCGCCGAATGCGCGCGACAACAATTGATGCCCGAGACAGATTCCGAACGTCGGAACTCCTGCCTCCACGATCGCGCGGATGGTCTCGGGCGCTCCCGTGACCATCTCGGGGTCTCCGGGCCCATTCGACAAGAAGACTCCGTGTGGCGCCATGTCAATGACCTCACTCGCAGACGTTCCAGCCGGGACGACCGTCACTGATGCGATCTCTGAGAGACAGCGGAGAATCCTCGTCTTGATACCAAAGTCGTACGCGACGACTTTGAATCGTCCGTCACCGAATGCGTATTGCTCTGTCGTAGTGACTGTCGAGACCAAGTCGACACCGCCAGTTCCGGTCTCGGCGCGGGCGGCAGCGAGAAGTGTGGCTTCATCGGCACTGCCAAATGCACCCTTCAACGACCCCGCGTCGCGCAGCAGTCGAGTCAACCGTCGCGTGTCGATACCTCCGATACCGGGCAGTCCTGCCGCGATCAGCATGTCGTTTAGGTCTGCGTCACTGCGCCAGTTGCTGCGGCGACGCGCCATGTCGCGAACGATGACGCCACGTGCATGCGGCACCTTCGCCTCGTTGTCGATCATCGTGGTCCCGTAATTGCCGATGTGGGTGGTCGTGAAGGTGATGATCTGTCCTGCGTACGAAGGATCGGTGATGACTTCTTGATAACCGGTGAGCGCAGTGTTGAACACGACTTCACCTGCAGCAATGCCTGAGGACGGGCGATACCCGAGGGCCTCGCCCTCGAAGATCGAGCCGTCTTCAAGCACCAACACCGAAGCCTCGATCGCTTGTCTCTGTGCGTTCACTTGGTCGCCTCTCCATCTTTCACAACCAATTCGCCCCGGAACACCGTGTGATGCACGCGTCCGCGCAGCGTCATCCCGTCGTATGGAGTGTTTCGACTCTTGCTGGCAAAGTGGTCGCGTGATACGACCCACTCGCTCGAGGTGTCCCACACAGCGAGATTCGCAGGTTCACCCACAGCGACCGGTCGTCCGTGACGGTCAGCGACATTTGCGATTCGAGCGGGATTCCAACTCAACACCTCTGCGATACGACGAGGAGACAATCCCATCGAAGTGTTGATGACCGCAAGAGCGGTCTCGAGGCCGAGCATTCCGGGTGGCGCAGCATCAAGTGGCTGTTCCTTGGCATGATCACTGTGAGGCGCGTGGTCTGTCGCGACTGCATCGATGGTGCCATCGAGCACCCCGCCCTTCAATGCTTCGATATCTGTGCGTGTTCGCAGTGGTGGGTTGACCTTGAAGACCGTGTCGAGCGAGGTGAGAAGTTCATCGACCAAGGAGAGGTGGTGCGGTGTGACCTCTGCAGTGATCGGAAGTCCCTCGAGCTTTGCTTGGCGCACCATCTCGACGCTTCGAGCCGTCGACAGATGCAGGAAGTGCATCGGCGAACCAGTCAATCGGACAAGTTCGATGTCTCGGTGCAACATCAATTCTTCGGCAAGTGCCGGCCAGCCGGGAAGCCCGAGACTGGAGCAACAAGCACCCTCATGCATGACCGCACCCTCGGTGAGACGCGCCACCTCACAGTGTTGTGCCAGCACAACTCCGAGTTGACCCGCATATTCAAGTGCCCGTCTCATGAGAAGCGGATCTTGGACGCCGGTGCCGTCGTCGGTGAAGAGATGAACTCCGGCCTTGGCGAGAGCCGCGAACGGCACGAGCTGCTGACCGAGGCGGCCAATCGTGATGCAACCAGACGGAAGCACGTCACACAACCCGACCTGCTCTCCCCTGGCGCGCACGAAGTCCACCACGTGCACCGCATCATGCGCTGGGTCGGTGTTGGGCATCGCAACGACTGCGGTGTAACCACCGCGCGCTGCTGCACGACTGCCAGTCTCGATCGTCTCCGCCTCCTCCTTGCCAGGTTCGCGTAGGTGAGTGTGCAGGTCGACAAAACCAGACGAGATGTAACAACCAGTGGCATCGACAACTGGAAGATCGCTGGTCGTGCCACCGACTGTGTCGATGACTCCACCACTCACGACGACATCGGCTTCGACGTTTCCATCGGGATTGACGATTGTTCCCCCACGCAACACGAATGAATTCACTCCGCCCCTCCAGTCGGCGGAACTGAACCGCCACTCAACACCGTGTACAACACCGACATACGTGCACTCACTCCGGTTCGGACCTGATCGAGAATGCGGGACCCCGGTAGCTCCCGAGGATCCACGACGATTTCGACTCCGCGATTCATCGGCCCAGGATGCAACACCAATGCGTCAGGCTTCAGTCGAGTTGCTCGCTGTCGAGTCAATCCGAACCGAGCGGAGTACTCACCGAGCGACGGAACGAGGGCTGCATCCATTCGCTCGCGCTGCATACGAAGTAGGTAGAGCACATCGACGTCTGACACCACTTCGTCTAGTGCGTCGACCGTGCGCACCGGCCAGTCGATGATCTCTGGTGGAAGCAACGTCCGTGGGGCGACGAGTACGACTTCTGCGCCAAGGAGGGTGAAAGCCCGAATGTTGCTGCGCGCCACACGACTGTGTTTGATATCTCCGACAATCGCAACGGTTCGTCCTCTGAGGTCGTTCCCAGTTCCGAACGAACGTGTCACGGTGTGGCAATCGAGCAGAGCCTGCGTCGGATGTTGATGCCAGCCATCACCAGCGTTGATGACGGACGCATCAGTCCACTCGGTGATCATGTGCGGCACACCACTCGATTTGTGCCGCACCACGAATGCATCGACACCCATTGCCGACAGAGTCTCGATCGTGTCCCGGAGGCTCTCGCCTTTGTTCACACTCGATGTACCGACATTGAAAGTCATGGTGTCTGCGGAGAGTCGCTTAGCTGCCATCTCGAAGCTCAACCGTGTTCGGGTGCTGTCTTCGAAGAAGACGCTCGCCACGGTCCGTCCACGGAGGGCAGGAACTTTGGGCACCGGGCGAGCGTTGATTTCGACCATGTGGTCGGTGAGATCGAGCAAGGCTGTCAGCTGCTCCACAGTGAGTTCCTCGATCGACAAGAGATGCTTCACGATGCCACTCGCTTGCCGCCGTCGATGTCGGCAATCGCAGAGAGGACGAAAACTCCTTGAAGCGAGGCGTCCACTTCATCACTGACGTGGGTGGGGATGTTCTTGCCCACAAAATCTGGCCGGATCGGCAATTCGCGATGACCCCGATCCACCAGAACTGCAAGTTGCACAGCTCGCGGTCGTCCGTGGTCCAGCAGTGCATCGAGAGCCGCGCGCACTGTGCGTCCGGTGAACAACACGTCATCCACCAGCACCACGGTCTTGCCCGTAATGTCGACAGGACTGTCCGTCACTGCAGCGGGCACGACTGGTCGTAGAGCAATGTCGTCGCGATACATCGACACATCGATCGAACCGACAGGAACGTCGACGTGGCCTTCGAAACCCGCGATGCTTCGGGCGATGTGTTCGGCAATCCACACGCCACCCCGCTGCATGCCGACGAGAACCAGCGTGGACACCCCGGAGTTCCGTTCGACGACCTCATGTGACACTCGCGTCAATGCGCGACCCACGTCCATGGCCGAGAGAACTTCGGCCCTGCGTTCAGCAGCCATCAGCGGTACGAAACGACCGAGCTACCGTGCACAAAAAAAGCGCTGGGTGCAGCCCAGCGCATCATTCCAAATGTTTCCATGTTGTCCTCCCGTCCGAGCCTCACAGGACCCGATTTACGGCAAGAGGGAGTGTACACCGACGAGCACCGCCTGTAAAGGGCTGGGTCGCGTCAGGCCGGTACGCGCTCGTACAGCTGCCAATAGGCATTGGCCTCGACCAGTCGGAACTCGTTGACGACTCGACTCCAGTCCTCTTCAACTACCGTCTCGCGCTGCACCGGCAAGATGACGAACTGGATGGAGTCTGCCTCTGGGCGTCGCGTGTCGTTCAAGGTCGGGTCTGAACCGTAATAGAACGCGCGGAACGGGTTCGGAAAAAAGTAGACCTCGCGACGATTCGACATGTGTGGCGCCAGCACATGGAACACCGAGACCACGGCATCAGGTGGGACTCGAGACATCATCTCGCGCGCCGCGATGTTGCGCGGGTCGTCGACCATGGCCGCTGGGATCGGTCGTTGGGCGAACGAAAACGGCGACCACAACACCGACGTCCAGAGTGTGCACGCACACACGATGCCGACCAGCCACTTACGTTGCGTCCGAGTTGCTTTCTCAGTCGAGACGATCGCCGCGAACATGAGCGCAGGCACTGCGATCAACGAGTAGTGAAACTCGATGTTGAACTGGTACCAGAAATTACTGACGATGTTGGTCAGGAGCACGAGGCAAGAGATCAGTACGACATCGGGCGCGCCGACGAGAACGAATCCGAATGGAGCGAACATCTGCCACAAATAGAACGGCCTGTCGTCGCGCATCAGGTATTGCGACACCTCGCCGGGATTCGTGAGTGATTCCTTCACGAACCCCCGTGGTCCTCCGAAAGGAATACGGTCCCCCAGGCGTTGTCGCTGTACGACGTAGAAACCGATCGCAGTCGCGGCGATCGAGGCAAACACCGAAATGAGCCCTCTGGTGCGGTCGCTGCGCCAGGCGACCCAGAGCCCGATCGGCACCACGATGACCATGGCATCTTCCTTCACGAGAAGCGAAAGACCGATTCCGATTGCAAAGACCCTCCACTTGCGCTCCATTGCTCCGTACAGCGCAAGTGGCACCGACAACCCGTACAC
>SXWG01000068.1 GCA_005789925.1 Actinomycetota bacterium
CCGCTCGCCAAGTGGGGCGACAAGGAATGGATTGAATTCGGAATCGAAGGTCGTCGTTGGCAGTTGTCGCAGTTCCTCCACGGCGAACAAGGTGCACTGTTGTGCACCGCAAAAATCACCGAGACCGTGCCGTGGTACGACGCAAAGTTGTATGCAAGCACGCAAGTGGTCGACGAGGCCCGCCACGTCGAGGTCTTCGCCCGGTACCTCGAAGAGAAGATGGGTGGCGAGTACCAGATCAACGCGCATCTGCGTCTGTTGCTCGACGACATCATCAACGACAGCCGGTGGGACATGACGTATCTCGGCATGCAGATCATGGTCGAGGGTTTGGCGCTCGCAGCTTTCGGGTTCCTGCACCACCTCACCAACGAGCCACTTCTTCGTCAGCTGTTGCGTTACGTCATGAGTGACGAGGCGCGTCACGTCGCATTCGGCGTGTTGAGCCTGCAAGAGGCGTACACCCAGATGTCCGATGCCGAGATCAAAGAGCGTCAAGAATTTGCGTTCGAGGCGAGTGTTCGCATGCGCGACCGTTTCCTTCAACAGGAAGTGTGGGACCGCATGGGAATCGACACCCGTGTGATGGCGCCACTCATTCTCCACGATCCGCAGCGCCAGCTGTTCCAGCAAATGCTGTTCTCAAAAATCGTGCCGAACTGCAAGAAGTTGGGTCTCTTGGACCGCAATGACAAGTGGTTGCGTCGTCGTTTCGAGGAACTTGGTGTCATTCAGTTCGAGGATTGGGTGGATACGGGCGAGGAGTACGACAACTTCGAGCTTGGTAAGGATCTCGACCCCGCTGCCGGAGCCTGAGTACCTGTCCTTGCTCAATCGAGCAGGGACCAACACGGCCTAGTCACTACGATTCACAGGGTCATGGCACTTTTCGGCGACGTCCTCACCGCGATGATCACTCCGTTCCGGAGTGATGGTTCGCTCAATGTCGATGAAGCAATGCGTTTGGCACGTTGGTTGCAAGAGAACGGCAACGATGGTCTCGTCGTGTCGGGAACGACCGGAGAGTCCTCGACGCTCACCGATGACGAGAAGTTGACCTTGTGGGAAGCGGTGGCGTCGGCCGTCACCATTCCGGTTGTGGCCGGAACGGGCTCGAACGACACTGCTCACTCCGTGCATCTCACGAAGAAAGTCTCACAACTAGGTGTCGCCGGCATCCTCGCTGTGGGCCCGTATTACAACCGTCCATCACAAGGTGGTATCGCGGCTCATCTGCGTGCAATGGCAGAGGCAACGACACTGCCCGTGGTGGTGTACGACATTCCAGTTCGCACCGGTCGCAAGATCTCGACCGCGACGTTGCTCGACCTCGCCCACAACGTGAAGAACGTACGAGCGGTGAAAGATGCAGCAGGTAACCCTGCTGAGACCGCCAATCTCATGGCGAAGGCACCGGCTGGGTTCGAGTTGTACAGCGGCGACGACGGATTAACTCTTGCATTCTTGGCGTATGGCGGAAGCGGCGTCATCGGAGTCGCGACGCACTGGTCGGGTAACGACCACAAAGAAATGATCAGTGCATTCAAATCTGGAGATGTCGAGCGTGCGCGTCGAGTGAATGACCGGCTGCTCGAGAGTTATGCATTCGAGACCGGCGATGAGGCTCCGAATCCGATACCGACCAAGGTGATGATGAGCCTCCTTGGCTTCAATGTCGGCGATGCCCGTCTGCCGATGGGCCCCGCTCCGCAGTTCGTGCACGATCGAGCAGTCACAGTGTTGACGAACTTGAATGCTGCACGTGCCACGGGCAAGTAACGACACCATGTCCGACACACGCCCCTCGGTGCGTTTCTACTTCCTCGGTGGGCTCGGCGAAATCGGTCGTAACTGTCTCGTCGTAGAACAACACGACGAATTGTTGCTCGTCGATTGCGGTCTCATGTTCCCGTCGCCTGACATGCACGGCATCGACCTGGTACTGCCGGACTTCACATTCCTACGCGAGAATGCTGACCGCATCGTCGGGTGCGTCGCGACACACGGACACGAAGACCATGTCGGGGCACTTCAATTCCTGCTGCGAGAGATGTCGTTTCCGATCTACGGCTCTGAAGTTACCCTCGGTCTTGCAGCACATCGCATCGAGGAGGCGGGACTGTTGAATCGGACGTCACTCATCACGGTGGCAGACGGTGAGCGACGACTGATCGGCTCTTTCGAAGTCGAATTTCTTCCGGTCACACACAGCGTGCCCCACGCGCATGCCATCGTATTGCACACTGCCCAGGGAGTGGTGGTGCACTCAGGCGACTTCAAGATCGACCTCACTCCAGTCGACGACCGACGTACTGACCTCGCGCGCCTTGGTGCTATCGCATCGAACAATGGGGTGCGCTTGTTGTTGGCCGACAGCACAAATGCTGAAGAGCGGGGACATGCGCCGAGCGAGCGTGATGTCGGAGCAGTGCTGCGTCAGGTCATCGCTGAACAGCGCGGGCGGCGCATCATCACCGCAAGTTTCGCGAGCCACATCCATCGCGCACAGCAGTTGATTGAGGCCGCAGTCGACAACGGACGTGTCGTCGCGACCTTGGGTCGCTCGATGCAAAAGAACGTCCGCTTGGCTCTCGATCTTGGTCTCATGGATGTGCCACGAAGCGCCATCATCGACATCGACGAGGCTGCAGATCGAGACCCTGCCAACATGTTGATTCTTGCGACAGGTTCACAGGGTGAACCGATGTCGGCACTCGCACTGCTGGCACGCGGAGACAACAAGTGGGTGAAACTGGGGGACAGAGATACGGTCATTCTCTCGAGTACTCCCATTCCTGGAAACGAGATGAACGTGAGCCGTGTGATCGACGGGCTCTTGCGCGCAGGTGCTCGCGTCGTGCACAGCGGAATCGCCGATGTGCACGCGACTGGTCATGCACAAGCCGAAGATTTGAAGACGTATCTGTCAATCGTTCAACCAGAATGGTATGTGCCCATTCACGGTGAATACCGCCATCTCGTCGCAAACGCCGAACTCGGAGTGACCATGGGTGTGCCACGGCGAAATGTGCTCGTCGTCAGCGACGGTGACGTGCTCGAGCTGAGTGATGACGGTCTCGACTTCACGGGGCGCGTGCCCGCTGCACATTTGTATGTGGACGGCATCGTCGGCGATGTCGGACAGGGTGTACTGCGCGACCGAAAGGTTCTCGCTGAAGAGGGAGTCGTCGTTGTCATCGTCACGGTCGACGAAGAAACGAACGAAGTTCTCACCGGTCCCGAAATCATCACGCGTGGCTGGGTGTATGCACCAGAGGCCGACGACCTGCTCGACGAAGCATGTGAGCATGTCGCCCAAGCGGTGGAGCGTGCATTGCGCGAGGGAACACGCGACATCGAGACTCTTGAGCGCGAGGTGCGACGAGCAGCAGGGCGTTTTGTGAACGACCGCACCAAGCGCCGCCCCATGATCGTGCCCGTCGTGATGTCGGCGTAGGCCGACTCAATCAGACACGGCGATGTCGGTGTAGGCCGACAATCCACCGACGACCCCACACCCCATTGGTACGGTGAATCCATGGCCGCAAAGGGCTCTTCTTCGTCGCGCACCCCCAAACCCCGCACCTCATCGAAGGCTCGGGGCGGGAAGTCTGCGGTCAAGACGCCTCCGTCGGGCACCCCTCGCACCAAACCAACCTTGTACGACGAGGAAAGCGACTCACTTGCCCGTAAGGCAATGCGCGGCCGTGAAGTCGAATTCTGGGGAATCGGGTGCATCGCACTTGGTCTCTTGCTCGCGCTCTCTATCTATATCGGTGTCGCAGGTCCCGTCGGGCGCGCCATTGACACATCATCTGGCTGGCTACTTGGTCTCGGTCGATTCGCGCTGCCGTTGGTGGCGCTCGGTATCGGTATCGCGATGGTGCGTCACCGCAGCATCGAGCACCGCGCTCGTCTCACCTTCGGTTGGATGCTCATCGTCATTGCACTGCTCGGTCTTTTGCATGTCATCAATGGCGCCGACAAGATCGTTGCCGACGTCGATGCCATGTCGCAGGCTGGCGGCTGGGTGGGGGCGCTCCTCGCCGAACCACTTCGTTCGACCATCAGTTGGCCGGGTGCCCTCGTCGTGTTGTTCGCCATCGCAGTCGGTGGGGTACTGCTGGTCACCGACACGACCGTTCCTGAACTCATCGCACTCATCAAGTTGAAAGTGGCTCCGGCTTCCGAGGCCGCCATCACGTCAGCGCGCACGTTGGTCTCCGAGCGCGGTGGTCGCGATCTCGATCAGTTGGTCGATGTTCCAGGTGAGCACGTGCCAGGTGAACCGATGCCGGCGACGCCTGCACGTCCGTCCGCACCGATCTTCGACGCTGGGGACGACCCTGAACTCGAAGCGACCAAGAAGCCCCGCGCACCTCGCAAAGAACCTGCTACGACGGCTGACGAACCTGCACAGCCCCAGTTCCATCAGCCCGCACCATCGTCAACGAAGAAGTCGACACCGGCCCCGTTGCCGCTCGGCCCGGCGGTGCGCAACAGTGATTGGTCACTTCCGCCCACCGAACTGTTGTCACGCACCGAAGCCCATGAGGTGAACAAGGCTCGCGTCGCCGAACGAGGGCGCCTCCTCGAAGAGTCATTGTCGTCACACGGAGTCGACACACGACTCGTCGGCATGACCGTCGGGCCCACAGTCACACGATTCGAGCTTGAGCTCGGTTCCGGAGTCAAGGTCTCGAAGGTGACGAGTCTCGACCGTGACATCGCATATGCAATGGCAGCCACCGATGTACGCATCTTGGCTCCCATCCCCGGCAAGTCCGCGATTGGTGTCGAAGTTCCGAATGAGTCTCGCCAGTTGGTGTCGCTCGGTGACCTCATCACGTCGCCCGAGGCTCGCGCTGCAGTGAATCCACTCGATGTCGCGATCGGCAAAGACATCGCTGGCCGCGCAGTGTTCCTCAATCTTGCGACCACGCCACACTTGCTGATTGCAGGCGCGACGGGTGCCGGAAAGTCGAGCGGACTGAACAGCATCATCACCTCGTTGCTCATGCGCACGACGCCCGACCAGGTGCGCCTCATACTCATTGACCCGAAGCAAGTGGAAATGGGTCAGTACGCGCGACTGCCACATCTCCTCACCGCGCCCGTAACCAATCCGAAGAAAGCGGCGAACGCGCTCAGTTGGGCTGTGAAAGAGATGGAGCGTCGTTACGACTTGTTGGTCGAAGTCGGGTTCCGTGACATCGCCGGCTACAACGCGGCGTATGACCGTGGCGAGATGGAGCCACAAGGTGAAGACGACAAGACCTATGAGCGTCTTCCGTACATCGTGGTGGTTGTCGACGAGCTGAACGACCTCATGA
>SXWG01000069.1 GCA_005789925.1 Actinomycetota bacterium
CAGATGGTTCGGATTCTCCGCCCAACACTTTGAAGAGGCTCGTCTTGCCTGCCCCATTACGTCCGACAAACCCGACTTTGTCGCGCGCCATGACCGTGAACGACGCACCTGAGACGACGGCCCGGCCACCGACCTCGACGACAAGTTGGCGCACCTGGAGCATCGGACAAGTCTGCCGTCAGTTGTTCGACTTGACGCTACGGCGTCGTCGAAGTTGCGATCGCGAGTGACGTGGTGGGCACCGACGAGGTGGAATCAACAGAAGGTGCGTTACTCACGGGTGCTTGCGTGGAGTTCACACCTGTGTCGACGGTGCTCGTGACATCGGGCAACACGTCTGCTCCCGCCGAGTCGTCGGTGAACGTCGATGCGAGACACTTACCTTGTTGCGACGGAGCCGGGCCGAGGCCTTTGCCGATGGCTGTCACCAAGACGGCGCGACCATCGGCTGACGGATGGATCTTGTCTCGATTCAACACGCCCGCTTGAGACGAGATGGAAGCCCAGTCGAGCACAGAGACATTGTCGTTCGCTGCAGCCACTTTCAAGATCGCACCGTTCACTTCCTTCTGACGGTCGCGGAACAACGACGTCGTGATCAGCAAGACAGGTCTTGGTTTGAGCGAAGTGACGATTGCGGTGAGATCACTCGTGTACTTGTCAATTTGACCGGTGTAATTCGTACCGAGGAACACCACCGATGCGTCCCATCCATCTGACAGTCGCGCGCGCAACACCTCACGACCGAATTGGACGAAACGTGAAGGTTCTGCCTCGATAGCCAGTTGCCAGCCGAGGGGCAACAACGCCCGACACATCTCTCCCCCGTATCGACTGGCCGTCGAGGCGATGATCGAGTCACCGATGACGAGTAATCGATTTCCCTTGGCGACGGACCCGACGAGTGGACCTTGAATTGGCGGAAACTTGATCGATGCTGCGAGTGTCGGGGGCAGAGTCGCCTGACCGACGAAGTCGTTTCCAGGTATGACACCGATGCCATCCAGCAGACTCGAAGACTGTGACGACTCGGTCGAACACGCGGCGACACCGACCGTCAGCACCACCAAGAGGTTCGCCAGGATTCGATGTCGATGAAAGCTGAGGGGGCGCATCCGCCTTCCATTCAACTCCACGCATGGCCTCAGTTCGTGTCATCCCCTTGACGCGCCGAGCGTGACTGACGCAACTCGTCACGGATTTCAGCCAAAAGTTCGTTGGTGCTGGCCTCAGATTTGACGTCACGAAAACGGTTGTATGTGCGCACGATGAGAAACAGTGCGAATGCCACGATGATGAAATTCAGAGAAGCCGTGACCAACGCGCCAATCGGAAGTTCGCTTCCATTGATCGTGATCTTCTTGTCATTGAAGTTCGGGGTGCTACCTCCGAAAATCGCACCGATTAAGCCACCGAGCAACCCGGGGTTGTCCTTCCCGTCACCCGCAAAGGCATCTATCACGGTTTTGAACGACGCACCGATGACGAAAGCCACACCGACATCGACGACATTGCCACGATTGATGAATTCACGAAACTCAGCGACGAACCCACGGGCTTTCTTCGCGACTTCGACGACTCCGAGATCAGGTATGTCTGGCACAGCCCAATTATTGCGGTTCAAGGTCTTCGAAACGGTCCACATCGCGCAATGCGGGGAATCCCACCCAGAATGCACCGACGATTGCGACGGTTGCGATGCCTCCACCGATGACCGTCGCCGGCGTTCCGATGGCACTCGATACGACGCCAGATTCGAATGCACCGAGCTCATTCGACGCACCGATGAACACGTTCTCGACCGCATTCACACGTCCTCGTTTGTCGTCTGGCGTCACGAGTGGCACGAGTGATCCGCGAATGAAGACGCTAACCATGTCTGCCGCACTTGCCACGATGACGGCGAAGAACGCGACCCAGAACGAACGCGTGACGCCGAGAACGATCGTCGCCAATCCGAAGATGGCCACCACGAGGTACAAGATGCGACCGATGCGATGTCTGATCGGATATGACGCGAGAGCGAGCGCCATGATCGCAGCTCCGATGCCGCCTGCAGCCCGCAACCATCCGTAAGCCACGTCTCCGACCCCGAGGCGCTCTTCGGCGATGACGGGCAACAACGCGACTGCACCGCCGAACAGCACCGCAAAAAGATCTAAGGAAATGGCTGCGAACAGCACGGGAGTGCGACGAATGAAATGCAGCCCTTCAAGAGCGTGGCGAAGAGTCGGGCGCTCTTGCTGTTCCCGAGGAACGTGGACATGGGGCACTGGCACTCGACTCAACGCGATGATGCCCGTCGTCATGAGTATCGCTGCACCGCCGTACGCGACGCTCGGGTCGACGGAATAGAGAAACCCACTGACTGCGGGGCCGATGATCGCTGCACTGGTCCACGTCGCGCTGTACAACGCGACGACCCGAGGAAGCCCACCCTCCGGAGCGATCATCGGGACAATCGACCTGATAGACGGTGCCGCAAAGGCCCGACTCGCTCCGAACACCACGGCGATGAAGAACATCGGTGCTGCAGAAGTGGGGTTCGTACGCGCGTACAACAAAAGTGCGAGTGCACTCATCGCTTCACCCACAAGGGCGACGATTCCGACGTATTTTCGATTGAAACGATCTGCGACAGTTCCGGTCACGAGGACGAGCACCGCGGCCGGCAAGAATTCCGCAAGACCCAACCAACCGATGTTGATCTCATCTCCGGTGATGTCGTAGACATGCTTACCGAGTGCCGCCGCCTGCAGCATGACACCAGTCGTCACAACGAACTGTGACACGAGGAACGCGAGCACCGATGGCGAAGCCAGCACGTCGCGCGCTGTCAGTGTCGGTGCTGACGAAGAACCAGGAGATGACGCGTCATTCGTCATCGGGCGGTCCATCCCCCATCGACGACGAGGGTCTGTCCCGTCATGTAGCTACTCGCATCGCTCGCAAGAAAGAGCAAGGCACCGTCCAATTCATGCACCTCACCCATGCGCGGCATCGGACTGTTGCGTTCGAGAAAACGTCGAGAGCCCGCATCGTCCTGCATCGGTTCGGTCATCTCTGAGGGGAACCAACCGGGGCACAAAGCGTTCACTCGCACTCCTTTGCGAGCCCACTGCAACGCAAGTTCGCGCGACAAATTCACGACGGCGGCTTTGCTCGCCACGTAATTGGCTTGCTTGATTGGGGCAGAGCCGACGAGCCCAAGGACGCTGGCGATGTTGACGATTGACCCATGTCCCTGCGACACCATGTGTTCACCGCAGAGTTTGCTGAGATGCCACACCGCCGTGACGTTCACTTCGAGCACCTCGCGGAACTGTTCGACGGTCTCATCCTCCACCGCAACCGTGTGTCCAAGTCCCGCGTTGTTCACCAACACGTCGACCCGACCACAACGACGAATCACGTCTTGTACCAACGCCTCCCTCTGCGATGTGTCGGAGACATCACACACCATCGTGATGATTCCGGACACATCGTCAGCCAGAGCATCGAGACGCGACTGCCGTCGCGCGACGGCAATGACCGTCGCACCGACTGCGTGCAACACGCGAGCAAAGCGCGCACCGAGTCCAGACGACGCACCGGTGACGAGAACGACGCGACCCGACATGTCGAACACCGACATCGGTTCGAGGTTTTCGGGCATGGCTCGAGGCTAGAGCCCGCACCAGTGTGTTGAGCAATGTCCGTGTGCGTCGATTGACCACTTCAGTGGGAAATTCGCTCTCGCCTTGTGCGACGATGAATGGCGTGAAGATTCGCGTGGGATTCGGCTTGGGCGCGCGGACCACGGTCAACGGCGGCGATTTCTTGATGTTGGTCGACGACCTCGAGCGACTGCAGTTCGACAGTTTGTGGGTGAGTGAACGTATCGCTTCCCACGCGCCTGACCCCGTCGTCGCGATGTCAATGGCAGCAGCACGCACGACCCGACTGAAAGTCGGCATGAGCGTGATGGTTCTTCCTGGGCGCAACCCCGTGGTGCTCGCCAAGGAACTGGCGTCCCTCGACGTCATGTCTGGCGGTCGACTGTTGCCAGCTTTCGGTCTCGGTGCTGCTGATGCTCGTGAACACAATGCGTTCGCTGTGACCCGTGAGACACGCGCCACAATCTTCGACGAATCACTATGCATCATGCGCGCATGTTGGACGCAGCCGTCAGTGACGTTCCACGGACGCCATTTTTCTTTCGAAGACGTCGAGGTGTTGCCGAAACCGATTCAAAGTCCGCCCGATGTATGGCTGGGGGGCATCGCAGACAGTGAGCTGCGACGAGTCGGACGACTTGCTGACGGATGGCTTCCGTCGTTCATCACTCCCGATGAAGCGGCCCTCGGATGGCGCAAAGTGAACGAGGAGGCGCACCGCCACGAACGCGAGATCGATGAGGAGCACTTCGGCGTGCTGATCCCCTATTCACTTGATGATCTTCCCGAACAAGTCATCGCCACCGTCCTCGCACGTCGTGCAGGCCAGGTCGACCCGAACGACATCGTTCCCGTCGGATGGTCTCGATTGGTTGAGCTCATCGAGAAGTTCGTCGCTGTCGGAGCAAGCAAGTTTGTCGTCATTCCGATGGGCGCACACGCTGACGTCGACTGGACGTCGCATCTCGAACACGCCGCACAAGTACTGAAACCACTCGAGAACTGACTCTCACAGCTCTCGCCGTGTGCGAGTCACTTTCGTGCTGGCTTGCGGAAATTCTCGACGACGTCGATGAGAAGTCGTGTACCGAATGCGGTGGCACCGCGGTTCAGCCAGCCGTCATCGCCGTCAGAGTCCATCGGACCTGCGATGTCGAGATGTGCCCACGGGACGTCAGCGACGAATTCATTCAAGAACAACGCAGCTGTGATGGTGCCCGCGAGTGGTCCCCCGATGTTGCGCATGTCGGCGACGTTCGAATCGAGGAGTTTGCGATAGTCCTTGTGCAACGGCATCTGCCACACCAATTCATCGGTGCGCTCACTTGACGCCTTCACCTGGTCGACCCACGATTGACTGTTGCCGAGGACGCCGGCCATCTTCTTGCCGAGCGCAGCCATGCACGCGCCGGTCAACGTCGCGATGTCGACGATTGCATCTGGCTTTGATTCGACAGCGAGTGACAAACCGTCAGCGAGAATGAGTCGACCTTCGGCGTCTGTGTTGTGAATTTCAACGGTCTTTCCGTTTCGCATCGTGATGACGTCACCCATGCACAGTGCGCTGCCGGACGGCATGTTGTCAGTGCACATGAGATATCCGACAACCGACGTGCGGACCTTGAGCGCACGCAGTGTCGCCATCGCGCACAAGACTGCCGCTGCTCCGCTCATGTCCATCTTCATGGAGGCATGGCTCGGGTCACTCGGCTTCAAGCTGATACCGCCTGAGTCGTACATCACGCCTTTGCCGACGAGAACGACTTTGCCCTTCGCATTGCGTGGCGTATAGGTGAGCTTCACCATGCGCGGAGGCTCGACACTTCCCTTGTTCACCCCGATCATGCCGCCGCAGCCCATGGCCTCGAGTTGGTCTCGGTTGTAGACCTGCACGCGCAAGCCCGCCAACTTTGCGATCTCAACGGCTTGATCGGCGAACATCCGTGCAGTCAGATGTCCTGGCGGCGTGTTGGCGAAATCTCGAGCCCGACACACTGCCTCGGCAGTTGCCCGACCACGAGCAACACCGGTGTCGACCGCCGCACGAGCCGCATCGATCGAGACCAACACGATGTTTGAGAGTTTCGACTTCGATGACTTGTCGTTCTTCAAGTCGACGTAACGATGTGTCGCGAGGAGCAGCCCTTCGACAACAGCCTGCGCATTCGCTTTCTTGTCTCCTCGTCCTGCAGACACCAGCGAGGTCGACAACGACACATGACCTGCTGCGGCGCGCGCGAGCGATGCTGCCGCTAAACGCAGCGACGACGGTGACGCGGACTTTGCCTCTCCGATTCCGACGAGGATGCGGACTTGTTTCGATCCGGTCGCAGGCGGCAGAACGAGGGTCTGACCAGACTTCGCCTCGAAACCGAGTGCGGAAAGTTCCTTGCGTGTGAGGCCAATGTCGTTCGACAATGGACCATCTGTTGCGACCGGCAGACCGACGGCTGATGTCGATGAATCTACGGTACGCGAGAGTGTGACGGAGATGCCCAAGATGGTGTTGCTCATGGGCAGTGAACTTAGACGGTACGGACCGGCCGGCTCTTGCCCTCCTGCCAACGGGCCATGGTCCACAACAGGTCGGAGAGCCGATTGAGGTACGGCACGACGTAGGACGGTGGTGGCGCCGCGGACAATGCATGACGCTCGGCTCTGCGCACCACGGTGCGAGCCACATCGAGCCACGCCGCGACAGGGTGTTCCCCGGGCACGACGAACTCCGTGGGTCGCTCGAAGCGTGTGTCGAGATCGTCGATGATGTGTTCGAGGCGGTCGACCATGTCAGAGGTCACACACGACTGCCCTGGTGTCAGTTTGTGACGGCTTTCGGGAAGAGTGGCCAGCTCGGCCATGAGCACCCACAACTCGCGCATAATTTTCACGCAGATGTCGTCGCACTCGGTGCCATGGCCAGCAGTCACGCGAACGAGGCCAAGCACGGCTTGCGCCTCATCGACTGAGCCGTAGGCGCGCGGCAATTCAGAATCCTTCGGAACACGTCCGCCATACAACAGACCTGTCGTACCGTCGTCTCCCTCGCGGGTGTAGATGCGCTCATGTCCCATGTGCACATCACCCTAACCCTCAGTTCAGACATGCACCTCAGTGGGAAAGACTTTGCCCGGGACGCCTCATCGACTCACTTCGCGAAGTAGCGTTGGAATAGTCATGGCACGTCAGCCCTACGTCGAAGCAATTCATGAAAGAGTCATCGTTTTTGACGGTGCTTTTGGGACATTCGTGCAAGGAATTGATCTCGGTCCCGACGACTTCGGAGGCGCCGCACTCGAAGGCTGCAACGAGATGTTGTGCGCCACGCGACCAGACGTGATCGCCGACATGCACCGTGCATTTTTCGATGTCGGCGTCGACGCCATCGAGACCGCGAGTTTCGGCTCATTCGGCACCGTCCTCGCCGAGTACGACGTCTCCGATCAGGCCTACGAGCTCAGCAAGACCGCTGCCGCCATCGCTCGACGTGTCGCCGATGAATACGAATCTGACGGACGTGCGCGATACGTGGCTGGCTCGATGGGCCCCGGAACGAAGCTGCCGAGTCTTGGTCATATCTCGTTCGCCGAATTGCGTGACTCATACACCGAACAAGCGCGTGGCTTGCTCGCTGGTGGTGTCGATCTGTTCCTTATCGAGACGTGCATGGACCTCCTGCAGATCAAAGCCGCGATGCAAGCCTGCCGTCGTGCGATGGCTACCGAGGGACGCGATGTTCCCATTCAAGTTCAAGTGACCATCGAGACGACTGGTCGCATGTTGGTCGGTACTGAGATCGGTGCTGCGCTCAGTGCGCTGGCGGCGATGAAACCCGATGTCATCGGTATCAACTGCGCAACGGGTCCTGCCGAGATGCAAGAGCATCTTCGTCACCTCAGCGCCCACTCTCCGATTCCGATCAGCGTCATGCCGAACGCAGGGTTGCCAAGTGTCGTCGATGGTCGCACGCACTACGACCTCACACCTGAACAACTCGCGGAATACCACCGACATCACGTCGCCGACCTTGGCATCAACATCGTCGGTGGCTGCTGCGGAACCACCCCAGAGCACCTTCGCCGCGTCGTCGAAGCGGTGCGTGGTGTGCCCATCGCCGAGCGACAGCCGACCATCGAACCCGCGGTCACTTCGCTGTATTCACCCGTCACCATCGAACAAGACAACACGTTCTTGATCATCGGTGAGCGCACCAATGCGAACGGCTCGAAAGCCTTCCGCGATGCAATGCTGCGCGAAGACTGGGACACCTGCGTGAAAATAGCCACCGACCAGATTCGCGAGGGCGCACACGTACTTGACGTTTGCGTCGACTATGTCGGTCGTGACGGCACGGTCGACATGAATGAGATCGCCTCGCGCTTCGCCACGCAGGCAAGCGTGCCGCTCGTGCTCGACTCGACCGAACCAGAAGTGATGGAGGCCGGCCTCATCCACGTGGGTGGACGAGCCATCTTGAACTCGGCGAACCTCGAGGACGGCGAAGCACCGGGTTCACGTCTCGATCGAGTCTTCTCTCTCGCCCGCGACTTCGGCGCTGCAGTCATCTGCTTACTCATCGACGAACGCGGACAAGCACGCGACGTGCAATGGAAAGTGGACGTCGCCCATCGCATCAACGACATCGCAACGAAGCGCTACGGATTGTCCTCCTCTGACCTAATTTTTGATGCGCTCACCTTCCCCCTCGGAACTGGTGACGAGGACTTGCGCCATGATGCGATGCACACCATCGAAGCCATCCGTCGCATCAAGTCTGAAATTCCTGGCGCGTACACCACACTCGGTGTCAGCAACGTGAGTTTCGGACTCAACCCGGCGAGTCGTCAGGTGTTGAACAGCGTATTCCTTTACGAAGCACGACAAGCGGGCCTCGACAGCGCCATCGTCCACGCATCGAAGATCCTTCCGCTCGCTCGTGTGTCGGAAGAGCAGAAGAAAGTCTGCCAAGACCTCATTTACGACCGACGCGAAGGCCAATACGACCCACTGTCGGCGCTACTCGAGATGTTCGCTGACGCCACCATCGTCACGGCCGAGAAAGTCGACAAATCTGATTGGACTGTCGAACAGATTCTTCGTCAGCGAATAATCGACGGTGACCGCGAAGGCCTGCACCACGATCTTGATCGTGCGATGGCACAAGGAATCGCTCCGCTCGACATCATCAACGAAGTGCTGCTCGACGGCATGCGAGAAGTCGGCGAACTGTTCGGCTCTGGCCAAATGCAATTGCCATTCGTTCTGCAGAGCGCCGAGACGATGAAGTCCGCGGTCAGCCACCTTGAGCCCCACATGGAAAAGGCAGACGCCGTCGCCAAAGGCAAGCTCGTGCTCGCCACCGTGAAAGGTGACGTGCATGACATCG
>SXWG01000070.1 GCA_005789925.1 Actinomycetota bacterium
CGTCGCCCTTGTCGTCACATCGCACGTTTTCTCCCTGCGCTCGTCGATTCATGAACAGACATCGGACATTGAAGTGCTCGTTGCCATTACTGACATCGCACCAGGCGACACACTGACGTCACTCAACACATCGACACGCTTCGTGCCCAAGCACCTCACACCGCGCGACGTGCTCGCATCACGTCGAAACGACAGCACCGCCGCATCTCTCATCGTGACTGGTCAGATGATCGGCGAACACCACATCGGAACAGCACCATCACTCACTCCGCATGGCTGGAAGACCGTCGCACTGCCGAGCGACCTGATACTTCCACTGGCCTCAGTCGGTGCAAAGGTCGACGTCGTCATCGACTCTCGCATCGTCGTGAACAATGCGGTGCTCGTGTCCGTCGCAAGCGAGACACGGTCATCGACGATCGCAGTGCCCGAGCAACACGCCCCGGCTGTGGCTGTCGCCGCACAACGCGGCCTCCTCACTCTGGTCGGGGCCTGACGAGTTCGCGGCGCAGGTGACGACGTCAGCGCAAAGTGACTAGCGCGAGTACAACGACACCGAATGCGATTCGATAGGTGACGAACACACCGAGACCGCGCATACTGACAAGTCGCACCAACACCCAGACGGCAAACCAACCTGACACTGCCGACGACACCACACCGACGACAATCGCGGTGGCAAAGCCATCTGGCAGTGTGCTTGTGTCGAGTGAGATGAGTTTGTAGGCGATTGCGCCTGCGATGACCGGCACACTCATCAGGAACGACATGCGCGCCGTCGCAGCGCGTGAGAAGCCGAGGAACCTGCCCGCTGTCATCGTGATTCCCGAGCGTGATGTTCCAGGGTTGAAGGCAAGCACTTGTGCCGCACCGACGAGCAGGGCGTCACGAAGGCTGAATTGCTCGATGTCACGCAGGCCATCTCTCCGGTCGGCAATTGCGAGAAGTAGACCAAAGGCGATCATCGACACAGCGATGATCAATGGTGTGCCGAGCGAGCCATCAATCCAACTCTCAAGGAGCGCACCAATCCCAGCGGCGGGGACAGACGATGCAAGGAGCAGCCATGCGAGCCTCCCGTCAGGCGAACGTTGGTCAGAACGGAAGAGCTGACGCACGCCGGCACGCACTAGCCGGCTGAGATCGCGGCGGTAATACGCGACGACTGCCACGAGCGTGCCGCTGTGCAGAGCCACGTCAAAAGATTTCGCGGTGCCAGGGTCTTCGAAGTGATCCCAGCCGAACAGCCAGGGAACGATGATGAGGTGACCACTCGAGGAGACTGGGAGAAATTCCGTGAGACCTTGGACTATTCCCAGAATCACTGCGTGAAACCAGGGCACCGATCAGGCTCCGCTCATGGTGACGTCGCGGATGACGAGACTGAGTCCTGACGCTCTCATCGGCAACCAGTCGACGTCGCCGCCGATGGCGATGATGTCCTGCAACATGCGCTGCAGCGTCGAGGCGATGGTGAACTCACGGACGGGCTCGGCAGTGGCACCGTTGCGAATCATGAGACCCGACGCACCTGTCGAAAAATCACCAGAGATGGGGTTCACTCCGCTGTGCAGACCTTGCACCATCTGAATGAGCACACCGTCTTCGACATCGGCGATGAGTTGTTGTTGGGTCGCTGTGCCTGGAACGAGTTGCAACGCCAGACAGCCGACGCCAGGCGAACCTCCAAGCCCGCCTCGCGTTGCATTTCCTGTGCTCTTCGTTCCTGCTCGACGTGCGCTGTACGACGAGTGGACGAATTTCTTCAATTCACCGTGTTCGATGAGCACGTTTCGACGAGCTGCCAACCCTTCGCCGTCGAGATCCGTGGCCGTGTAGGCCCGCGAATCAGTTGGGTCGTCGATAAGCGTCACCATTGATGAGGCGACGGTCTCTCCTAAACGTTCTTTGAAGAGACTGCGCCCCTTGATGACACTCTCGCCGTTCATTGTCGAACCGATGATCGACAGGAATTGTGCGGTGACATATGGATCAAGCACCACAGTGGTGCGCTTGCTCGGAGGTTTCACTGCTCCCAGAAGACGAGTCGCACGTTCTGCAGCCTCACGACCTGCTTTGTCGAGGTCGAACTCACCCGGCCACTTCCCCACTGAGAAGCCAAAACCAGTCTGAGTCTCGTCGCCATCATCAGCCAGTGTGCCGACCGAGGCGTAGCAGCCATTTTCGCGACCACCGGAGCGCACACCTGTGGTCGTTGCGAATGCTTCCTCTGCGAACACGTCGCTGTAACTCGCATCCTCGACTCGCACTCGCGAATCTGCAGCCAACGCGATCTTTTCGAGGCGCTTCGCAATTGCGATCTTTTCTTCTGTCGGAAAATGCTCGAGCTGTTCATTCCACAATTCCTGTGGCACCACCGGAACGCCGTCAGGTTCGGCAAGGCCGGCCCATTCGTCGACTGACCCGAGCTCTGCATTCTCTCGAGCTTCAGCAAGCACCTCTGCCAACGCGCTGACGTCGAGAGTGCCGGCATACGACGTGCCCGTTCGACCATTCCTGATGATGCGAACTCCGACTCCCTCACTTTGCGCACTGACGAAGTGCTCGATTTCGCCTTCATAGATTCGGATGTCGGTCTCGCGTGCACGTGACACGTACGCCTCGATCTGTTCCCCTGGGCGGGCTTGCGCCACGATGCGATCAGCGATGTCTTGCAGTTGTCTGACGGAATCGGGAGTCGACTCGGTCGCTTTCGAAGCGGTCGACATGGTCAGGCGGCCGTTCCGCCGATTGTGAGACTCTTCACCCGCAGTGTTGGTTGGCCGTCACCGACGGGCACACCTTGTCCGTCTTTGCCGCACGTTCCGGGATTACCCATGGCGAAGTCATTGCCGAGCATGTCGATGTCTGCGAGCACCTGTGGGCCGTTACCGATGAGGTTCCCTTCGCGAATTGGTTCGGTGATCTGGCCGTTCTCGATGAGATAGGCCTCAGTCATGCCGAACACGAAGTCACCTGTCGCGGTGTCGACGCTGCCACCGCCGAGCTTTGCGACATAGACGCCATGTTCCGTGTTCTTCACGATGTCGTCAGGCTCACTGTCCCCGTTCATCACGAAGGTGTTGGTCATTCGCACCATGGGCAAGTCGGCATACGACTGACGTCGGCCATTCCCACTTTGAGCACGTTTGTCGTTTCGCGCGCGAAGGTAATCCCACATGTAGTCGGTGAGCACACCGTCTTTGATGAGAACGTTGCGCTGGCTCTCGTGTCCCTCGTCATCGATACCGATGGCTCCCCATTCCGCAGTCATCGTGCCATCGTCTACGAGCGTCACTAGTGGTGACGCAACGAGCTCGCCGACACGATTGCGATAGACGCTGGCTCCCTTGACGACAAGATCGGCTTCGAGACCATGTCCGCACGCTTCATGGAACAACACACCGCCAGAGCCACACTTAATGACGACTGGCATGGCACCAGACGGTGCAGGGCGTGCACGCAACTTCGTGACGGCTTGTCGTGCCGCAGCGACCGCGAGATCACCGACATCATTGTCTTCGAACAACTCGTATCCGATGGTGTGCCCCATCGACTCGTACCCAGTTTGCATGCCGAGGTCACCATCGGCCACGACACTCACGCGAAAGAGTGAACGCACTTGCTCGTCTGAGGCGAGCACACCATCACTGTTCGCGACGAGGATGCGCCGCACACTGTCTGCGTATCCGGCCGACACCTGCACGATCGAGCCGTGCACTCCGCGTGCAGCATCGTCGGCGCGCATGAGTAGTGCCACTTTGTCGGCCTTTGGAACCGAGCCGGGAAGAACCCGGACCACATTCACCGGATGACGACGTGGCGAATTCAGTGCGACCTTTTTCGTGCCACCACCACCGGAACGTGCCGCAGCAGCCGCAGCCTGCGCGGCCTCGATGAGTCCGCGTTCTGTGAGATCTGCGGTGTGGGCAAAACCTGTCGTGTCACCAGCGACCACGCGAATTCCGGCGCCACGGTTTCTTCCACTGGTGACCTGCTCGACCTTCCCATCATCGAGACCGGCCGACACCGACCGCTTGTCCTCGATGAACACCTCTGAAAAATCTGCCCCCATCGACCGTCCGGCATCGAGAACTCGCGCCAAGGTGTCGGGGTCGAACTCGCTTGTGAGGTCAACCGTTGTCACGTATCTGAGCCTACAGAGGCCTCACCTACCTGTGCCCAGACGAGCGCGTCCTATCCTCTCTGGTGCAACTATGAGCGTCGATGTTCCTCCCGTCGTGATCGCACCGAACGAGCGTGAGCACGTCACCAGGTGGTGGAAAGAAGCGCTCGTCATGGCGACGTTCTACGCGATCTACACCGCGACTCGAAACAGGTTCGGCTCTGCCGTCGTGGGCGACACAGATGTTCCTCTTCATGCATTCAATAATGCCGTACGCGTCATTCGTATCGAGCGAGCGCTCGGTCTGTATCACGAGGAGTCGATCCAAGATCTCTTCTTGCCATACCGAACTTTCATTCAAGCAATGAACACGTTCTACGGAACTGCCCACTTCATTGTCACGATCGGTGTCTTCTTCGTGCTGTACCGCCGACGCAAAGATGTGTTCCCCTTGTTCCGCAATGCTCTTGCAGCAACGACCGCACTTGCAATCGTCGGATTCGCGCTCTTCCCACTCATGCCACCGCGTCTTCTCGATGTGTCATGCCCTCCCGAGGGTTTCGGTGCTGCGTGCATCGAGCACGAGATGCGCAACTACAACGGTGCGTCCAGCTTCGGATACGTCGACACTCTCAAGGACTTCGGAGGCCCATGGGACTTCGATTCCGGAGGCATCGCAAAGCTCTCCAATCAATATGCCGCCATGCCCAGTCTCCACATTGGTTGGGCATCATGGTGTGCCTTCGGGTTGTGGCCACTCTGGCGAAGAAAGTGGATTCGTGCTGCGGTCTTGCTGTACCCGGCGCTGACCTTGTTCTGCATCGTCGTCACGGGAAATCATTTCTGGCTCGACGGTGTCGGTGGTCTCATCGCACTTGGTATTGGCTTCATCATCGGTGAACGCATTCACACATGGAATCAGCGTCGCCTCGATCGCAAGTTCGCTGGCCACATCGCAGCACACCCTGCATCTGGTGCGTGACCTCCGACCAATTGACGGCCCTGTCCAACTTGTTCCCCAGGGCGACCCGCAGGTGGCCCACGGGTAGCCTGACCCTGCATGGCACTGCTCGACTCCATTCGTGAACCGGCGGATTTGCGAGCCCTCACGCTGCCTGAACTCGAGCAGTTGGCAAGTGAGATACGCGACTTCATCGTCCAAGCCGTCAGCGAGACAGGTGGCCACCTCGGAAGCAACCTCGGTGCAGTCGAATTGACACTCGCTTTGCATCGGGTGTTCCAAAGCCCAGTCGATGCCGTGCTGTGGGACACCGGTCATCAGGCCTACGTGCACAAAATCGTCACTGGTCGTCAAGGTGGGTTCAGTCATCTGCGACAAGCCAATGGCATATCGGGTTACCCGAGCCGGGAAGAGAGCGCGCACGACTTCATCGAGAACAGTCACGCCTCGACGGTGCTCAGTTACGCACACGGTCTTGCTGTCGCGCGTGACATGGGGACCAATTCTCACGGTCACATCATCGCCATCATCGGTGACGGGTCGATGACCGGCGGAATGGCGTACGAAGCGCTCAACAACCTCGGTCACAGCAAGCGCAAAGTCATCATTGTCCTGAACGACAACGTACGAAGTTATGCACCGACGATCTCAAACCTCACCGCAGGCGGCCCTCAACCTGCTGAAGCAACTGGCGAGATGCCTCGACTACCCGAGCGCATCACCGGCAAGCTGTCAGAGACGCTCGTCAACATCCGCTTGAACCCGGTGTACCTGCGGCGTCAGAGAAAACTCGAACAGTTCCTTCGTGACCTGCCCGTCGTGGGTCGTCAGGCCGAACAAGGAATGGAAGCGTTCAAAGCGGCGGTGCGCGAGTTCTTGCAACCGCCCTCGTTCTTTGAAGCACTCGGTGTGCGCTATGTCGGTCCCGTCGACGGACATGACATCGAATCTCTCGAATCTGCGTTCAGGTCCGCCATTGACCGCGAAGCTGAAGGTCCGATCGTCGTTCACGTGCTCACACACAAAGGCAAGGGGTACCCACCCGCCGAAGATGACGATGAAAAGCATTTGCACGATACCCCGACTTTCGACCCGGTGAATGGTCCGGCACAAAGTGGTCCGTCCGGTTACACCGCTGCATTCGGCGATGCCATCGTGAAAGAAGCCGAACTTGACTCACGCATCGTCGCCATCACTGCAGCTATGCCTGGCCCGACAGGTCTTCTGAAATTCAAGGATCACTTTCCCGACCGGTTCCTCGATGTGGGCATCGCCGAACAGCACGCCGTCACGATGGCCGCCGGCATGGCGATGGGTGGGCTACGTCCAGTCGTTGCGTTGTACTCGACGTTCTTGTCACGAGCATGGGACCAAGTGGTGTACGACGTCGCCCTGCACAGACTTCCGGTTGTGTTCTGTCTCGACCGCGCCGGCATCACCGGCGACGACGGTCCGAGCCACCATGGCATTTACGACATGGCACTCCTTTCGAAAGTTCCCGGCATGCGAGTCCTCGCGCCAAGCAGCACGCAAGAGCTCGAGGTCATGTTGCATGACGCCATGTCACTTGCAAACGACGGTCCCGTCGTGATCCGCTACCCGAAGGGTCTTGCCCGCAACACCCCCGATGCACCACTTGGAACTGGTGTGCGGGCACGAAAACTGTCCGACGGTGATGGTCGCGTGTGCATCTTGGCAGTGGGCAAATTGGTTGCCGCCGCCGAACGGGCATTGACTGCTCTCGCCGCAGAGGGCATCAAGGTCGACGTGTGGGACGTGCGATCATGTGCACCACTCGATGAGGATATGTTGGCGAGCGCTGCTCGGCACGCACATGTCCTCACATTTGAAGATGGTCTCCGTGACGGTGGGATCGGAATGTCGATTGCTGACCGCATCACATCGATTGACAACACTGTGGACGTTCGTGTGCATGGCGTTCCGACGAAGTTCATTCCGCAAGCAAAGCCCGATGCGATTCTTGCCCAATTAGGTCTCGACGTTGACGGTGTCGTAGCCGCAGTACGTCGCGCACTGAACGACTGAACGTGTCGAACGAACTAGCCACCGAACTGACGCTGGCGCTCGAGCTTGCCGATGCTGCCGATGCATTTACGCTTCCACGCTTTCGTGAACGGTCGTTCTCAGTTGATCTGAAAGAAAACCTGACCGAGGTCACCGAGGTCGATCGCGGCGCAGAGTCGCTCATCATGGACATCGTTCGGCGCGAACGACCGCGACATGGCTGGTACGGCGAAGAACATGGCAGTGGTGCGGGAGACGGATGGACATGGGTCATCGACCCGATCGATGGCACGAGCAACTTCGTCCGCGGCGTTCCGGTGTGGGCCACACTCATCGCGCTTGTGCATGACGACCTTGGACCAGTGGTCGGCGTCGTGTCCGCGCCGGCACTCGGCTCGCGCTGGTGGGGAATCATCGACGATGCCGCTTTCAAGAACGGCTCCCCCATCCGGGTGAGCCAGGAGAGAGACATCATGAATGCGCATGCAAGCCTCACCCCGAACTCATTGTGGAATACGGCGGGCAAGTCACAGAACCTGTATCGATTGCAGAACATGGTGAAGCGAGTTCGCGGCTTCGGGGACTTCTGGCAGCACATGTTGGTCGCCGACGGCAGCATCGATGTTGCTGTCGACGCCATCGGCCTCGAGCCTTATGACGTCGCAGCTCTTGTGCCCATCGTGCACGCCGCTGGTGGTCGACTGAGTGACCGACACGGAAAGCCAGATTGGCGTGCGAACTCTGCAGTCTCGTCGAATGGGCTGCTTCACGACTCAGTGATCGCCGTGCTCAACAGCTGACTACGCTCACCTTCATCGAAACGTCTCCAAACTCCGCTGCTCGAACCAAAGTGAATGTCGTCGTTCTTGACGACTATCACTCAGTTGCCCTGACTCTTGGTCCATGGCATCTACTCGGAGCTGGTGTCGACGTGGTCGTTCACACTGATCACGTGGCAGATGACGCTGCCGTCGTGAAACGCCTTGCAGAAGCCCATGTTGTCGTTGTGATGCGCGAGCGAACTCCACTCACCCGCGCACGCCTCGAACGGTTGGACAATCTCCAGCTCATCGTCACCACGGGCATGGAGAACCGAGCAATCGACATGGCTTTCGCACGAGAACGAGGAGTCACTGTGTGTGGTACTCGCGGTGGGTTGTCCAATGCCGTTGAGCACACGTGGGCGCTTATTTTGTCTCTGTTACGCAATCTTCCGACGGAAGAACACAACATTCGACATGGCGGCTGGCAGTCCACAATTGGCCGCGACTTGTTCGGGTCAACTCTTGGTCTCGTCGGACTCGGACGCACCGGCACCCGCATGGCTCGTGTTGCCCGGGCATTCGATATGAACATCCTTGCTTGGAGCCCGCACCTCACACCTGAGGTCGCTGAGACCCATGGCGCCACGGCCGTGTCGAAGGAACAACTATTCGCCGAGAGCGACGTCGTGTCTGTTCATCTTCAGTTGAGCGAATCGACACGAGGAATCATTACCGCCTCAGATTTCGCACGCATGAAGAAAATTGCGGTGTTCGTGAACACGTCACGAGGTGCACTCGTCGACGAAGAGGCACTGGAAAGGGCCGTTCGCGATGGCGACATCGCCGGTGCGGCCCTCGATGTGTTCACCACTGAACCACTGCCTGCCGACTCCTCGATGCGGTCATTGCCGAACAGCATCCTCACACCGCATGTCGGTTACGTCACCGAGGGTCTCTACCGGCGTTTCTTCACCGACATCGTCGAAGATGTATCCATGCACCGTGCCGGAACTCCGGTCAGGGTGTTGAACAACTAACAGCGACGTTCTAGAACGCGTCAGGGTTGGCGACAATCTCTGCCGGGATGTCGAGCCTGAATAAGCGGGCTGCGTTCTGCCAGGTGAATTTACGGACCACGTCTTTCGGAATACCTTCGAAGTGCTGGCGAAGCATCTGTTGCGTGCGTGGCCACGTGGTGTCGGCATGCGGATAGTCGGACTCCACCATGATGTTGTCGGCTCCGATCACGTCGTATTGAGGGAACGACGACGGGTCTTCGATGGCACAGAACCAGAAGTTGCGCTTGAACACCTCGGACGGCGACAACTCGACGTCGTTCCATGTTCCATACATCTTGTTGTATGAGTTCATGTGCTCGAGACGATCAATGAGCCCTGCCACCCAGCCGATTCCACCTTCAGACAGACACAGTTTTATGTTCGGAAAACGCACCGGAACCTTCGAGAACAACCAGTCGGTGGCGGCGAACATGGCATACGCAAAGAACAACGTGCCGACGGCATCGCTAGGAGCATCCGGTGCGGTGGCTGGTGACGAACCCGACGACCCGACGTGCAGACACACGACCGTCTCGGTCTCTTCGCACGCTTGCAGCAAAGGATCCCAATGACCAGTGTGCAGTGACGGGAAGCCGAGCATGTGCGGACCTTCCGAGAACGACAACGCGCGGAACCCGCGTGCAGCATTCTTGCGAACTTCTTCTGCTGCTTCCTTCGGGTCCGACCAAATCGGCAATTGCATCGGTATGAATCGGCCAGGGGCGCTACCGCACCATTCTTCGAGCATCCAGTCGTTCCACGCACGCGTCATTGCCTTCGAGAACTGGACGTCATTGGAGATCTGGTAGAGACGCTGGCCAGCGAACCCCGGAATGAACGACGGAAAACACAGCGACGAATAGATGCCGTTCAGATCCATGTCCTTGATTCGTGCCACTGGGTCCCACGAGCCACGGCGCATGTGTTCGAAGCGCGTCGGGTCGAAACTGAACTCATCCACGGGACGACCGACGACGGCATTGAACCCCACATTTGGCATCTCAAGACCGTCAACGACCCACGTCTCAGAACCGTCTTCTTTCTCGATCACTCGCGGTGCTCGATCACCGAACTTCGCCGGCATACGTCCTTCAAATGTCGTCGGAGGTTCAACGACATGGTCGTCACAGGACACCACCGTGTAGTGGCGTGCTGCTCGCTCGGGTTCGGGCAAGAACGTCACCTTCCCTTTCACGTGCTTCGTGAATGATGAGTTGGTGGTCAGGTCGTCGAATGACAAGGCCATAGTGGTCTCCTTAGTTGAGAACTTCTGGTTCGTTCGTGATGATGGGCCTGACTGCGCCATCGAAGTACGCAAAACTTGCGCGTTCGACTTGCGAGGCCTTGATGCCCTTCATCGGCTCGATCGGAATCGAAAGTGGCTTCTGGCCGGTCTGCAGGACCTTCCAATAGATCTCACACGCGCGTTCGAACTGCGCGGCTTTGTACAGGCCTTCTTCCATGGTCGGTGCGGTGACGACCACGCCATGACTGGCTAGTACGGCAACGGACGCATCACCGATGTGGCGAACCAACTCTGCGGCGACGTGTGGAGTGTTCAACTCACCGTCGTATTCGTGCACCATCACCATCTCATCCATGATGATGGCGGAATTCTGGTGAACAATCTCGGGCAACACACCGATCGCTGCCAACACCGAGCAGTAGATCGGGTGATTGTGGATGACAACACGCGCATCTGGTCGCGCTTTGTGCAACTCGGTATGCAAGTGGAACGCCGGTGTCACATCCCATTTTCCGCGTAACACCTTCCCCGTCGAATTGATCTCAAGAATGTCGCTTGCTTTGGTCTCGCCCCACCACAGACCCCACGGATTCACCAACATCGTGTCTGTACCTTCGCGCTGCCATGTGATGTGACCAGAGAGGTTCTCGCAAAAGCCGAGGTCATCGAGGTGTCGAAGTGCGAGCGCAAGAACTTGTTCATCGGTGAGGTCACGACCAACGCCAGGCATCGATGTGGGCATCCATGCCGCAGCTCCACCACGTGGCTCGTCCATGCTGTCCTCCCCGCTTCGTCCAGTCATGCTGCACCTGCAGACGCCGGAGTAACTGTCGTCAGTCTTCCCTGAATCAACGCTGCGTGCAACAGCGCACGCACTATTTGCAATGTGGGGATTGCACTGCAGTCACTTCGAGCCCACTCGACGAAGTGACCCCTCCTTGTGACGTTTCAGGACGTCGTCCTTCAGCGTTCCCTTCGCCACTTTGCCTCCTGATGCCATGGGCAAGGAGTCAACGACGATGAAGTACTCGGGGAAGTACTCCTTTGAGTAGCCCTGCGCATCGAGATGTGCGAGCAACTCAGCTTCGGTGGCCGATCGGCCTCCGTGGAACACGACATATACACCGACGCGCTGGCCAAACACGTCGTCTGGCACCGCGACGGCAGCTGACAAAGCGACAGCCGGATGCGTCGCAACTTGTTCCTCCACCACACGAGCGCTGATGTTCGTCCCGCCTCGAATGATGAAATCGGACTTACGACCCTCAACGCGCAGGTAGCCGTCCTCGCCGATACTCACGATGTCGCCCATCAGCATCCAGCCGTCGGCGGTGTACAACTCGTCGTTTGCTGCATCGTCATCGTAATACCCCGCGCACGTGACGGGGCCGCGTACTCCGGGCACGCCCGACTGCCCGGTGCCGGTGACGTCCTCGCCTGTGTCGGGATGAAACAGCCTCGTCTCCATCACCGGAAGCGGTTTGCCGCATGTCGACAGACGTAGTTCGCGCGTGTCGTGGATTGATGTGGCACTGACTGCTCCGGTCTCGTTCGAGCCGAAGAATTGCAGCACGAATGCTCCGGTTCGCTCTTCAAATTCCGCTGCGCGGGCATACGGAACAGTCTCTCCACCTGTCCACATCACTCGCAAAGATGAGAAGTCGTGTGCAGCGACGTCAGGGTCGTTCAACATGAGGATGAATTGCGTCGTCACTGCAGCCAACAAGCTGACGTTGTGCTCTTCGAGAGCCGTGATCATTGCTGTCGGCGTGAACCTCGGAAGCACGACGCACGGTATTCCGAGAATCGTCGGAGTGAAGTGTGACGTCCAGAGCCCGAAACCAAACTGGGCCGGAACGACCGACATCATCACGTCAACTGGACCGACATCTGCAAGTTGCTCGACCATCTTGTGATACGCCATCCAACGCTGCATGTACTGCGTCACACACTTCGGCATTCCGGTGGTTCCCGATGTCGAGTTGAGCAACCACAAGTCATTCGGACCAAGGCGACGCGCCGCAATATCGTCTGCGAGAATTTCACTTCGATCGATGGAGACCTGTCCGTTCACAGTGAGGTTCTCGGTCGAGTCGCTTCGGTCTGGCACACAGATGTGCCGCTCGATGGTCAGGCCTCGACCACGTAGCGCAGTGAGCAACTCGTCGGCCGGTCGGCCGTTTACCTCGGGATGAGTCGCGAAGTTGACGGCTCCGGTCTTTCGGAGGAGGTACTCGATCTCTGCCTCGCCGGCACGCGGCCCGATGCCGACAGCGACCACACCTGCCTTCTCCGTGCCGACAAATGCGGCATGCACGGAGGGTCCGTCGGGCAGCATGACCGCCACTTTCTGATTGCGGTCGATTCCCGATGAAATCAGCGAACTAGCGAAAATAGATGAATAATTACTATATTGAGCCCA
>SXWG01000071.1 GCA_005789925.1 Actinomycetota bacterium
CTCAGCTGGCAAGAAGAAGGTCAGCGAAGCATCCTGCGGTAGAGCCGCGAATGACGATGACGTAGTTCATCGATAACAACTCATACAAAGACAAGTGCCCCACACCTATTGGTGCGGGGCACTTGCCTGCTTGGGAGATGTAGTGCGTGATCAGCAGGTGCCGAGGCGGCGGCAGATCTCGTTGTACGACGGCACAGTCGGCTGGGTGGGGACCGTGGTGCCGGTGATCCCACTGAAAGTTCCACCGTTCGATTGCCACGACTTGTAGATGTCGAGGATGCTGACGTTGGTTGACTTGGTCGCATCGAGCAACCACTGCGGAATCGTGGAGGTCGTGCCTCCCTGTGCGGCGGGCTGCTGCGGCGAACTTCCATCTGAAGGAGCTACTTGCGCGGCCTGCGTCGCATTTGCTTCGTCGATGACTGTCGCAGCACCAGATTCGTCACTCGCCGGAGCGGCAGGTTGCTGTGCTATTCCAGTTGCGATGGAGCTGGCTGGCTGGCTGTCGGCTGGAGTCGACTCAGACGACTTGTTCATTGGTGATGCAGGAACATCATCTTTCACGGATACGGCAGCGTCGAGTTTTGGCTCTGAGGGCTTTGCGACGTGCGAGCCGCTCTTGTTCGTGGCTGTCTCATTGGTCACTTCCTTCACATCATTCAGGAATGTCGCGAGTGTTCCTTCGTCGATGACTCCGTCGTTCAGCAACGCTTCGAATTCGGCGACCTGGTCGATGGTCGCAGTGTCTTTCTTGTCGGATCCGTTGGCGACCACTCCGGCGACAAGGGCTCCTGCAATTGCGAGGGCTCCGGCGACGGTGAGGATCTTCTTGCGGGTTGAGGTGTTCATGGTGTTCTCCTTCTCTGGTGCGGGGCCACTGTGGCCCTGCACCCATGAGGAGTCGCCAGCACCGAGTGCGTGGACACTTTTTTCGGAGATTTTCTGAATATCCCTGAACCCCGTCATTTTCAAGGGTTTCCCAGGGCGGTCTAGGTTCTCAGCCATGTCCATCGAACCCCGGTATGTGCCCTATCCGAAGCCGACAGGTGGCGCCCCCAACATCGTCGTCATCGTCTTGGACGACGTGGGGTTCGGGCAACTGGGTTGTTTTGGTTCGCCGATACGAACTCCGAACATTGACCGGCTTGCCGAAGAAGGCTTGCGATACAACCGTTTCCATGTGACGTCGATTTGTTCGTCGACGCGCGCTGCCCTCATGACGGGACGTAACCATCACGCAGTTGGTGTCGGCGCGACGCAGGAGACCTCTTTCGCGTTGCCTGGATATAACGGCCGAATCCCGAAGTCGGCTGCTGCGTTGCCTCGGTTATTGCGCGACAACGGGTACAACACGTTCGCAGTGGGCAAGTGGCACCTCACTCCGCAGGCTGAGTATTCGTCTGCAGGTCCGTTCGAACGATGGCCGTTGGGTCTTGGTTTTGAGCGTTACTACGGATTTCTCGGCGCGGAGACAAATCATTGGTCACCTGAGTTGGTGCGTGACAACACTCCGATCGAGATTCCAGGGCACGACGGTTATCACCTCACCGAAGATCTTGCCGACCAGGCAATCAACATGATCCGTAATCAGCGACATGCCGCACCGGATAAACCATTTCTCTGTTGGTTTGCGACAGGTGCAGCGCATGCGCCACACCATGTGTCGCGTGAGTGGTTCGAGCCGTACGCGGGTGCTTTCGACGGCGGCTGGGAGGAAATGCGCGAGGGCATCTACGAACGCCAGCTGGGAATGGGCGTCATTCCTCGCGGCACTGTCAACACACCGCGGCCAGAGTGGGTGCAACAGTGGACGAGTCTGTCTGACGGAGAGCGTCGCCTGTTCTGCCGATACATGGAAGTGTTCGCCGGATTTGTGACGCATACCGATGCTCAGATCGGTCGCATTCTCGACTATCTGGACACGCATGAGTTGACTGACAACACCATTGTCATGGTGATGTCTGACAACGGCACGAGCAGTGAAGGTGGTGTGCACGGCACACTGAACGAGTCGGCGTCATGGCTGGGAGAACACGCGACCATCGAGGAGGCTCTCGCGCACATCGATGACATCGGTGGGCCGAACCACACGAACCACTATCCGTGGGGTTGGGCATGGGCGGGGAATGCTCCGTTCCAGTTGTGGAAGCGGTATTCATGGCTCGGCGGCGTTCGTGCGCCGCTCGTTGTCCGATGGCCGAATCGCATCACAGACAAAGGTGCAGTGCGCACGCAATTCATGCACGCAGTCGATCTCACTCCGACGCTCATGTCGGCTTGCGGCTTGACCATGCCAGATGTGGTCGATGGTGTCACGCAACAACGCATCGATGGTGCCGATGCCTCGGCGACGTTCGATTCTGGCCACACACCTGAACATCGCACCACGCAGTACTTCGAGATGCACGGTTCACGTTCGATCTACCACGAGGGGTGGAAAGCCACCACGAATTTTGTGTCGCCGTTGTTCAACGAGCGCGCATTCATCACTGGTAGCCACAACTACGACGATGACACCTGGCAACTGTTCAACCTTGACGACGATTTTTCTGAGTCGACTGACCTCTCGGGTCGACACCCCGACAAAGTGCGCGCGTTGGAGTCGTTGTGGGTCGACGTCGCCACTCAGAACAACGTCTTCCCATTGTTCGACCCGTCGGCCAACTATCCGGTTCACCCCGGCGAGTATCCGCTTCCACGATCGATGACGTACGAGCCGTCCGAGGTTCCGGTGGCAGCTGGGCGTGTGCCGATGATGCTTGGTGGTTTCACAATGGCAGCACAAGTCGCTTGTGTGTCTCAGTCAGACAGTGGCGTGTTGGCGGCCTTCGGTGACCACCAAGGTGGTTGGGCGTTTCGCATCGTCACTGGTGAAGTGCGCTTCGACGCTGTGCACGGAAAGCAGCGGACGTCACTGCGTGGTGGTCGCATCGGAGTTGGTTCGCACGACATTGAGGTGACCATGGTCAGAGGTGGTGCTCTCACGTTGTCGGTCGATGGACGAGAGGTGGCAAGTGGATCCTTCGGCGCAATGTTCTTCTTTCCCGGAGTCACGACATCGGCCGGTGGAATGTGGGTGGGGCGCCATGACGGTCTCGAGGTGAGTGATGATTACCGGTCACCGGCGCGCTTCAGTGGAGAATTATTCTCACTGCACATCACCTCTGGTGGCACAGACCGTCCCACACTGGCTGTAACGATGAAGGTCGCAGAGGGCGCCGACTGACGACACGCGGCACCAGAGGTTCGTCATACGACGTCTCGTCTGGAACTACAGTCGATACGTCGGTCCGACCGTTTCGGTCCGCTCGGGGAGGGGAGTTCTCGTGGCGCTCATTCAGTGCACCAATTTGAAAAAGGTCTACACCGTCGGTGGTGAAGAAGTGCGGGCACTTGACGGTGTGTCGTTGTCCGTCGAAGCCGGCGACTTCATCGCCATATGTGGCCCATCTGGTTCAGGAAAGTCGACGTTGGCGAACGTAATCGGCGGTCTTGACCAGCCCGATTCAGGCTCGGTCGTTGTTGAAGGTATGGACCTGGCTGAAGCAAAAGACAAGCAGTTGTCGGAGTATCGCAACAAGCACATCGGTTTCGTGTTCCAGTCGTTCAACCTTCAAGCTCACGAGTCCGCGCTTGAGAACGTGATCTCGCCGTTGGTGTTGGGTGGTGTCGGCAAGAAGAAGGAACGAGTGGAAAAGGGCATGGCCGCGCTCGCACGCGTCGGTCTCACCGATCGCGCCAAGCACAAGCCGACCGAGTTGTCTGGTGGCCAGCGTCAACGAGTGGCCATCGCGAGAGCGCTCGTCAATGAGCCGTCACTGATCATCGCCGATGAGCCCACCGGCAACCTTGATTCATCTCGTGGTGCCGATGTCATGAAAGAACTTGA
>SXWG01000072.1 GCA_005789925.1 Actinomycetota bacterium
ACCGATCGGACGACCGAACTGCACGCGAACTTTGGCGTACTCGACCGACATTTCGAGAACCTTCTGTGCACCACCAACCTGCTCAGCGGCAAGACCGATCGCGGCGAGATCGAACACTTTCGACAACACGTCCCAACCAGCACCTTCGGTGCCGATCAACGTGGCCGGCGTGTCCTTGAATTCGAGCTTCGCTTGCTTGCGCGTCTGGTCCATGGTGGACAGTGCAGTGCGAGTGAGACCCTTTGCATCACCATTGACTGCGAAGAGGCTGATTCCCTTGCCGGTTTTTGCAGCGACGATCATGAGGTTCGCCGTGTGGCCGTCGATCACGAATGACTTGGTTCCACTGATCGTGAAGTCACTTCCCGATCCCTTCGCCTCTGCAGTGATTCCTGATGCATCCCATTTTCCAGATGGCTCGGTGGTTGCAAGCGTCGCGATGGTCTCACCCGACGCGATGCCAGGCAGATGTGCCTTCTTCGCCGCCTCGTCACCTGACAGCAACAGCGCGTGTGTCGCGAGCACTGCGGTCGAGAAGAACGGTGCACACAACAGCGCGCGGCCCATCTCCTCAAGCACGATGCCGAGCTCGACCCACGAGAATCCTTGGCCACCGAACTCTTCCGGAACCACGAGCGACTGCAGACCCAACTGCTCGGCCATCTGTGACCACACTGCGGCGTCGTAACCATTGTCGGTTTCCATCTGCTCGCGCACGGCAGATTCATCGGACTTGGCCTCGAGGAAGGAGCGCACCATCTTGCGCAGTTCTTCCTGTTCTTCACTGAAAGCAAAATTCATGTCTCTGAGTTTGGTGCCCGACGCACGGGGCATGCCAATCGGATTGTGTACACCGGTGTACGCACACACCCATCCGCCTCGCTAGCGTGGTCGTGTGGCAACCATCGGACTTCGAGAACTGCGCACCGCGCTTGCGGCCATGGTGCGCCGTGCGGGAGGGGGCGAGCGCCTGGTGGTCACCGTTGACGGCCATCCGGTCGCACAGTTGGGCCCGATTGACGCACCGGCAACCGCAGTGTCGATGGCTGATCTGGTGAGCCTCGGTCACGTGATCGCGCCCCGGCGCAGATCTGCCTATGTCGGGCCCGAACCAGTTCTGCTTCGCACGGGAGCGCGCATCGACCAGGCCCTTCGTGAGGTTCGCACGTGAGCGTGTACCTCGATTCGTCGGCATTGCTCGCCTGGCACATCGACGGAGCCGTTCGCGACGTCGTTGTTGACGTCTTGTCACGTGATGCGACGTGGTGCGCGAGCGCCATTGCGCTCACTGAAGCACTCGCAGCCGTGACTCGTCTCACCGATGATGACGTCTTGCGTCGCGAGTTCGAGGACAACATCCGCCACTCGTGGGATTTCGTGCACGTTGTGCCACTTGACCAACGGTGCCTCGACGATGCGGTGGAACTCATGTCCAGCCAACCCATCGGTGTCTCCACGGCATTGCACCTGGTCTCTGCATGTCGCCTGCCTGCCGATGTCACCTATGTGACGTTTGATGCGGCCCACATCCCCGTCGCCCTGTCGCTCGGGTTCGATGTTGTGTCAGGCTGAGCACATGTCACGAGACGACTCGACGCTGGCTTTGCCCACTCTGCACTTCCACGACGACGCGATCGAAGTGCACAAAGTGGTGGTCGGCGGTTACGACAACAACGTGTTCGTCGTGCGGTGTCGTCACACCGGTGATGCGGTCCTCATTGATGCCGCGAATGAACACGAATTGCTGCTCGAGATGTGCACGACGCTCGGAGTTCGGCGAGTCCTTGAGACACACGGACACTTCGACCACATCGGCGCCGTCGCTGAGATGCGCGAGGCGGGGTATGAAGTCGGCGTCATGTCGGCAGATGCCCACTATTTGAAAGAGGTCGGCTACGACGTCTTCATCGATGACAAAGAGGTGATCGAAGTCGGCAAGGTGAGGTTGCACTCAATCCACAATCCGGGTCATACTCCCGGGTCGGTGTCGTTCAAGGTCGAAGGCTCACCCGTGCTCTTCACCGGTGACACGTTGTTTCCGGGTGGGCCCGGCGCCACGAAGTTTCCGGGGGGGGATTTCTCCACCATCATTTCCTCGATCGACGAGAAGTTGTTCGCGTTTCCTGCCGACACCATCGTGATGCCCGGTCATGGAACAGACACCACCATCGGAACAGAACGGCCGCACTTGCAGGAATGGGTGGACCGTGGTTGGTGACTCGGTCGTGCTCGGCGCGATGTCTCCCCAACCATCACAGCTGTCCCCTGCACGAGCCGACGCCTTTGTGAATGACGATGGTCGCCCGACGTCGTCATTTAGAGATGAACTACGACGCATCAACGACGCTCGCAATGTGCTCACCGTGCTGTCGTTCTATGCACAGAACGTCACGATCATCGCGGTTGCGCTGTGGTGGCAGCATCCCGTCGGATATGCCATTGCGTTTGTTCTCATGGGTCGTGCGCATGCTCAGTGCACATCGCTCATGCACGAAGCAGCACACCGCTTATTGTTCACCAACAAACGTCTGAATGACTTCGTCGGATCATGGTTACTCGGGTACGTGAGTTTCACCAGCACGGTCGCCTATCGGCGAGTGCACATGGCTCATCACCGCCAGGAGTTCGGACCAGACGAACCGGACATTCCCTTGTACGCGAACTACCCGGTGTCTGCTGCCAGTTTGCGGCGCAAGTTGTGGCGCGACGCGAGTGGTCGAACTGCGTTGAAGTTGTTCCGTCAACAATTCACCGCGCTCGGCTCCCCGGTTGCTCGCATTCGCAACACGCAGTTGAAGATCATCGGAACACACATCGCACTCATCACTGTCGCATCAGTTGTTTCCAGCCCGTTGGTGTGGGTGATGTTCTGGTTGTTGCCGTACATGACCGTGTGGCGAGTCATCAATCGACTCCGTTCGATCGCCGAGCACGGTGGCATGCAAGCTGGCGATGACCGACGCATCAGCACGCACAGCGTTCGGCAAGGACTTTTGGCGCGACTCTTCCTCGTGCCGTACGGCATCGGTTTCCATCTTGCACATCACGTTGACGCCGGAATTCCGTTTCGCTCGCTGCCTAGGTACCACCGCTGCCTGGTGTCCTCGGGGTACGCGCAGCGCGAGTACCCCACATATCGGTCGCTGTGGAGGGCATTGTCCAGCGGACCCAATCCGGCGTCCTGAATTTCCACTACACAGATAGTGATAATCGCCAGGTGGCTTCTACACTTGGTCCCGTGAGCGAATTGTTCCGCATCGCCGATCTTCACGCCCGGCCAGTCGC
>SXWG01000073.1 GCA_005789925.1 Actinomycetota bacterium
GTAGATGAACGACCCACCCGACCACACCGACGTGTTGAGGGCGGAGAACTTGTTGTCTCCAGGCGGGATGACAGTTCCGAAGTACTGCTTGACGAGGTCGGGATACTCGCGCAACGCGGTGTCCATGTCGCAGAACAAAATGCCCTGCTTCTCGAGATCTTCGCGATTGCGGTGGAACACCACTTCAGATTCGTATTGCGCGGTGACACCGGCGAGATACTTGCGCTCGGCTTCCGGAATGCCGAGTTTTTCGTACGTCGCCTTCATCTGCTCTGGCAGGTCGTCCCACTCGTCGACTTGGTCAGTGGCTGGCTTCAAGTAGTAGTAGATGTCCTGGAAATCGATGTCGGGCATGTTGACGGCGAACCACGGTGCCATCGGCTTGCGATCGAACATGCGGAGACTGCGCAAACGGAAGTCGGTCATCCACTTCGGTTCACCCTTCCACCAGGAAATCTGTTCGACGACGCCGTCATTCAGTCCCTTCTTGGGGGTGAACGCGTATTCGACGTCATCGCTCCAGCCAAGGTCGTACTTGGAGAGGTCGAGATCGAAGGTGCTCATCGTCGCTCCGTTTCTGCCCCGTGCCGGGCGGGGGGAATTTGCACTACGGACATAGTAACAATTCATCCTTCCGAAGCCCACAGGTAGCGTCACTTTTCGCATGGAACGCTTCGGCCTTGTCGGCCTCCCCAACGCGGGCAAGTCCTCTCTCTACAACGCCTTGACCGGGGGTGGGGCCCTGGCTGCTCCGTACGCCTTCGCCACCAAGGATCCGAACATCGGCGTGGCCAAGGTGCCCGACAGCCGACTCGAGGCACTTGCTGCGATGTCGGCGTCACAAAAGACAGTCCACGCTGCGGTGCAGGTGGTCGACATCGGCGGCCTCGTCGAAGGCGCAAGCAAAGGTGAAGGCCTCGGTAATAAGTTCCTCGCCAACATTCGCGAGGTCGATGCGATCGTGTTTGTGTTGCGCGCATTCGTTGACACCGACGTGCCAGGGCCAGACGACCCGCTCGAACATCTGCGCATCGTCGAGTTGGAACTCGCGCTCGCCGACTTGGAGACCGTCGAAGCACGACTCACACGCGTGCAGAAACAAGCACGTGTCGACAAGTCAGCTGCTGAAGAAGTCGGGGCCCTCGAGCGCGCGCACGCTGCTCTCGCAGAAGGACTCCCCTTGTATCGCGCCGGACTGTCTGTCGACGACCGTGAAATGTTGGCGCCACATTTTCTTCTCACCAATCGACGTGTGCTCGCCGTGGTGAACGTCGGTGAGAACGACCTTGCATCGATTCCCGCCGTCGAGGCGCGCGTACGGGCCGAACTCGCGCCGCCTGGCTCTGCGCACGAACACGACGTCGAGGTGCTCGGCATGAGCGTGCAGATCGAAGCAGAAGCGGCTCAGCTTGACGACGCCGATCGCGCCGACATGCTCGAAGGACTCGGTCTCGGTGAAGGTGCTCTCTACAAGATGGTGCGTAGCGCGTATCACCTGCTCGGACTTCGCACGTACTTCACGACCGGTGACAAGGAATCACGCGCATGGACGTTCCGTGCAGGATCCAAGGCACCCGAGTGTGCCGGCAAGATTCACAGCGACTTGCAACGCGGATTCATCCGTGCCGAGGTCATCCACTGGAACGAATTACTGGAGATCGGCAGCTGGAACAAAGCGAAGGAAGTCGGCAAGATCCGTGCCGAAGGCAAGGACTACGAAGTGCAAGACGGTGACGTTCTGGAGATCCGATTCAATGTCTGAGCCGGTGTGGCTGGTGAGTGCGGGTCGCGTTCTTGCCGCTGCACAATGTCCGCGCACGCGTGCGCAACGACGACGTGGACTGATGGGCCAAGATACCTTCGAACCACTCGTGTTGCAGAAGTGCCGCTGGGTGCACTCACTCTTCATGCGCGTGACGATCGACGTCGCATATCTCGACGAGGAAGGGCAAGTGGTGTTCATCGAACGCCTCCGTCCGTGGCGTGTCGCCGCACCGGTGTGGCAAGCAAGAAGCGTCATCGAAGCTGCGTCAGGTTCGTTCGAGCGATGGAACTTGAACCTCGGCGACATCGTGGAAGTGCGTCATGGCGGAAACTGAGGTTGTGAGCCCAGGGCTCTGGCTCGTGGCGACACCCATCGGGAACATGGGTGACATGACGAGTCGTGCGCAAGAGGTGTTGCAAGCCGCGAACGTGGTGTGCTGCGAGGACACTCGTCGTAGTGGTCGACTCCTCGCCGCAATCTCTGCCACTCCCGAACGGCTCATCGTCGTCAACGAACACACTGAGCACGATGCCATCGACACCGTGGCCGACTTGGTCACTTCGGGAAATGTCGTCGCTCTCATCTCCGACGCCGGCACGCCGGCAATCAGTGACCCAGGCGAACGCCTCGTGCGCGCGATGATCGAACGTTCACTGCCGGTGTGGAGTGCACCGGGGCCGAGTGCGCTCATCGCAGCCGTCATCGTGAGTGGCTTCCCCACTGATCGCTTTGTGTTCGAGGGCTTCTTGCCCCGCATGGGAGCCGAACGCCGTGAACGTCTGGCAGAAGTCGCCCGCGAACGCCGAACGTGCGTGTTGTACGAAGCACCACATCGCATCGAGCGTACGCTTCTCGAGCTGGCCGGGGCGTGCGGCGATGAACGTCGCGTCTGCCTCACTCGCGAGTTGACCAAGATGCACGAAGAGCTATGGCGCGGCACTCTTGCCGAAGCGGTCGCACATGTTCAATCAACCGAACCACGTGGCGAATACGTACTCGTGCTTGACACCGTGGCTTCAATGACCCTTGACGTCTCCGACGATGACATCGTGCGGGCACTCAGTGACCGTCGTGATCTTGGCCTCTCGACCCGCGACAGCGTGGACGAAGTCGCGACGGTGCTGAATGTCTCGCGCAAGCGTGTGTATGACTTGGCTACAAGTACAGATAAGCCAGGTGCAAACAGCACAAAAAAGCGCAAGACTTAGGTCTATGGAAAGCACTCGACGCGCCGCGTTTTTCGACCTTGATCGCACGCTCATCGCTGGTGCGTCAGCCTTCGTGTTCGCCCGCGCAGCACGTGAAGCCGGTTACCTCACAACGCAAGACTTCCTTCGTGACGCAGTGAAGGCAATTCAGTTTCGTCTGTCGGGATCGACGGACGAAATGACCGATGCAGTTCGCGACCAGATGCTGTCGGCAGTCGGGGGACGCCAGCAGTCGGACTTGGTGTCGCTCAACGAAGCTGTTCTCCCTGAATTGCTCGGCATGATTCGTCCTGAAGCGCGGAACCTCATCGAACAACACCACGCCGCCGGACGTGACACCTACATCGTGTCCGCATCACCTGTCGAGTTGGTCGAGCCACTCGCACGTGCGCTCGACATGACTGGTGGCATCGGAACTGTGAGTGAAGTCGTCGATGGCGTGTACACCGGTCGACTTGCAGGTCCGTTCTGCTACGGAGCCGGTAAAGCTCTCGCAATCACGGATCTGGCGAAGAACGAAGGCATCGACCTCGAGAAGTCGTGGGGTTACTCAGACTCGTCCAGTGACTTGCCGATGCTTGAGATCGTCGGACACCCGGTCGCTGTCAACCCCGATGCGACGTTGTCGCGAGTCGCACGCGAACGCGGTTGGCCAGTCGTTGTGTTCTCGCAAAGAACGAAAACTGTCGTACGCCGCAGCACAGCTGCGAGTGCGGCAGTTGCGATAGCGGTGCTGGCTTATTCACTTGGCGTTCGTCGAGGGCGTTCCATCAACTGACGCGCGGCGCAAGTGCGATTTGTCTGCTGAGCGCCACGCAGGTCCCGCTTGAATCCCAGATCTGGCCGTCTTCTTCGAGCATGCCGCCCTGCACGACGTGCGTGGTGAACACGCACTGAACGGGTCCAGGTGATGGCTGCGCGCGCACATGCACTGTCAATTCAACCGTGGGAACCCAACCTTGCATGCCGAACAGATTGAACAACGTCGGTGGAAACGCGTCAGCAGCAAGCAACAGACCGAGTGTCGACATTGGTGTGCCATCGGCGAATTCCAACCATCCGCGCATTCGCGCCACTCGTGGTGGGTTTCCGGTGGCGAACCCGACGTCATCGGGATGCAGGTACGTCGTCAACCTGTTCTGAAGTGCAGGGACAAGGGGCGAGTTGTCACGCCGGGCCACGCACTTGTCGACAGGTGGAATGTCGGGAGGCGACATCGTGACGTGGATCGGCTCGCGTCGCGCATCGACGTCTCCGAACGATCCGATGGCTCTCGCGACATTCGTGTCGCCACGGCGAAGCGATGCGGAGACCGTGGACAACGTGCGACCTGCTTTCACGACGTCGACATCAGTGACGTATTCATCAGAGGCCGGTGCTGGTGCGAGGTAATGCATCGTCACGCTGACCGGATCGTTGCGCCCCGATGCGACACTCATCGCTTTGGCGACTCGAGCGAGCAAAAATCCACCGTTTGCGTTGCCCATGATGTCCCACCCGTCAGGAACAGGGGTCGAGTACGACCCCGCACCATGTTCAGTCACCGACACGGCGTCGTCGAACTCAGATGGCACGTGGTCAGCATATGAAAATGCGCCCGACTTTCACGTTCCAGTGCCAATAGCCTGCAACGTGTGAGTCGCTTTTACTTGACGACACCGATCTATTACGTCAACGCCCAACCCCACCTCGGGCATGCGTACACCACGATCGTCGGTGATGCACTCGCCCGCTGGCAACGCCTACTCGGCGACGACGTGCACTTTCTGACGGGCACAGACGAACACGGACTCAAGATTCAACAGGCCGCCGATGCAGCTGGAATTCCTCCGCAACAATTTGCGGACGAC
>SXWG01000005.1 GCA_005789925.1 Actinomycetota bacterium
CTCGACAACGACGGCATTTTGCAGCGAGTTGCGCCTGGCCTCGTGTGGCTGGCGACGATGTTTTCGATGCTCGTCGTCGTGCAACGATCTTTTGCGGTGGAGACTGCCGATGGTGCGCTCGACGCGCTTCGGGTCGCCGGAGTCGACACGCGAGCCATGTTCCTCGGGAAGTCCTTGGCGCTCGGTGTGCAATTGTGCGCGCTCGATGCCGTGCTAGTCGCCACGGCTTTCTTCCTCTACAACGTGCAGCTCGAACCATCGGGTGTCTTGGTGGTGTTCGTCACGGTGGTTCTCGCCTGCATCGGATTGGGGTTCATCGGTACTCTGTACGGAGGCCTTGCTGCAGGCGCTCGGGGCCGAGAAACCCTCCTTCCCTTGCTCCTGCTGCCCGTCGTAGCACCGGTGCTCATCGGTGCCACGCGCGCGACGGAGGCTGGTTTCAACAGCGGAGGAGCAGAAGTGTCGGAAGGTTGGCCCTGGAGTGGATTACTCCTCATCTTTGCGGTCATCTTTGGGGTTGTCGGTTCGGTGGCATTCGGGCCACTCATCGACGAATAGAGACGGACTTTTCATGCCAGGCACTTCGACCCCGACCGGTACACGCGCGACGCGTGTACTCGGTGTCGTGACGCTTGCGTTCTCCCTGTGGCTCATCGTTTTTGGTCTCGTCGTGTCGGCCGAGGACGTCGTTCAAGGCTCGACGGTGCGAATCATGTACGTGCATGTTCCGTCGATCTGGGTCGCATATGTCGCATTTGCCCTCACAGCGGTCGTGTCTGCGGTCTATCTCTCCGGAAAGAATCGGTCTCTCGCGTGGGACCGCGTCGCCGGTGCGTCTGCAGAAATCGGAGTGCTGTTCGTCGCAATCTCACTCGTCACCGGAAGTTTGTGGGGCCGCCTCACGTGGGGCACGTATTGGGTGTGGGACGCACGACTGACGAGCACGGCATTTCTCTTCATCACCTACATCGGATATCTGGCAGTTCGTGGACTCGGTGGCACATTCAGACAACGGGCGCGGCGCTCAGCGGTGCTCGCTCTTCTCGCAGTGCTCGAAATTCCACTCGTCCATTTCAGTGTCGTCATTTGGCGGTCGCTGCACCAGGAGTCCACAGTGGCGAACAGCGGAACCGACGTCGAGCTTGATGGTCTCATGCTGTTCACGCTCTTTCTCGGAATCGTCACTTTCACGATGCTGTTCGTGTGGATGGTTCTGCACCGCCAGCGAAGTCTGGCTCTGCAAGACGCGGTCGATTCTCACGGCCTCGACGTCGCCATCGAGCAACGCCGCCAGGAAGCCGAGGCTCGTTGACAATGGAACACGCAACTTTCATCATCGGTAGTTACGTGCTCACGTTCGGTTCGATTGCAACGTACATCGCATGGTTCCTACGACGTTCACGGGCGATCGACAAGTTCCTGGATGAAAAGGACAAGCCGTGGACCTGAGCCCTCGTTCGACCAGTGACGTGACACCGCAAGGTCGCAGCACGAGATCGCGGCAGAAATGGCTGCCAATGGTCATCGTGGCTGTAGCAATCGTGGCCGGTGGTGTCGTCGTCACCCGCTTCCTCACGAGTGCGATCGACTACTACTGCAACGTGGATGAGATAGGTGTGCGCAGTGGTTGCGATGAAGGAAGACGCATCCGAGTGCAAGGTGTGGTCGTTGAGGGAAGTCTTTCCAAAGTGAGTGGCGCCACGACGTTTGACTTATCGTTCCACAACAAGACCGTTTCCGTGCGTTACGAAGGTGATCCGGGTGGCGTGTTCCAAGAATGCATTCCGGTCGTGGCTCATGGGCGACTCGAAGAGGGACTTTTTGCGAGTGATCGAATCGAAGTCAAGCACTCGAATGAGTACGTAGAAAAGAACGACACCCGTCTACAGCAATCTGACAAAGAGGCAGCCGCGTGCTCAGTGCAGGAGGGGTAGGCGGTCCAATCGGTCGAGCCTTCCTATTGGTCGGTTTGGTCGGAGCACTCTTCGGTTTCGTGTCGTGTGTCATGGGCATGCGGCAGAAAGACGAGAAGGTCCTTCGTCTTTCCTTGCGATTCGCGACCCTGTCTGCCGTGTCGGCTCTTGGAGCGTTTGTTGCGATGGAGTACGCAATGATCACTCGCGACTTCTCTCTGGATTACATCCAGAAGGTCGGATCACGATCGACGCCAGCGTTGTACAACTTCACCGCGGTGTGGAGTGCACTCGAGGGCTCGATTCTGATGTGGCTACTTGCGCTCGCACTGATGACAACGTGGGTCGCGTGGCGATATCGAACGAAGATCACCGACCCATTGGTGGCATGCGCGCTCGCCACGATGTTCGTCACTGCATTCTTCTTTTTTTTGTTGACAGTCGGTCCCGCAAATCCGTTTGCACAAGGCGCAGCTGGCGTCACCGATGGTCCTGGCCCGAATCCGTTGCTTCAGAACCACATCCTCGTTCTGTTCCATCCACCGATTCTCTACATCGGTTATGTCGGCTTCACCATTCCTTTCGCATTCGCCATTGGTGCACTGGTGACCGGTCGGGTGGGGGAGGGCTGGTTGCTCGAGACGCGACGGTGGGCACTTTTTTCGTGGGGGTTTCTCACCTTCGGCATCGTCCTTGGTGGTTGGTGGAGTTACGAAGTGCTCGGTTGGAGCGGTGTGTGGGCGTGGGACCCCGTCGAGAACGCGTCGCTCTTGCCATGGATCACCGGAACGGCATACATCCATTCAGTGTTGGTGCAAGAGCGACGTGGCATGTTGCGGGTCTGGAACCTGTCATTGCTCGTCGCAACTTTCAGTCTCACGATTCTCGGCACTTTCCTCACGAGGTCTGGCATTCTGAATTCGGTGCATGCATTCAGTGAGAGCGACATCGGCCCGTATCTTCTGGCGTTCTTCGCGATCATCGTCGTAGTGTCGCTGATCCTCATCGGATGGCGCGGAGATCGCCTGCGCGCTCCGGGAATCATCGATTCACCGTTGTCACGTGAAGGTGCGTTCCTCGCGAACAATGTGCTGTTTTCTGTGTTTGCGTTCGTCGTGTTGCTCGGCACGGTCTTTCCATTGATCGTCGAGGCTGTGCAGAACCGTCAGATAGTGGTTGGTGAACCGTTCTTCGACAGTCTTGCAACGCCAATCGGAATCGTGATGCTCTTCCTCATGTGCATCGCGCCGGTGTTGCCATGGCGCAAAGCGTCGGCCGAACTGTTGAGTCAGCGCCTGTTTTGGCCGGCGTGGTGCGGGGTTGCGGCTTTGGCTGTCGCCGTCATTCTCGGGGCGACGGGTGTGGAACCGTTGCTCACATTCACGCTCGGTGGGTTCGCCACTGGCGCTGCACTTCGGCAACTCGTTCTCGCGACACGCCGTCAGAAATGGCGTGGACTCGTCGGTCGAGCCAATGGCGGCATGATCGTTCACATTGGGGTAATCATGATCTCGGTGGCACTCGCCGCGTCGAACTCGTACACCAGAAGCCAAGAATTGACATTGACAAAGGGGGTTCCGGCTTCGTTTGGTGGTCACACTTTCGAGTTGACCGGATTCGTGGAAGAGTCCGATGCGCGTCGCACATCAATCAAAGTCGATGTCTCGGTCGACGGTGGCAAGTCGTATCGGCCAGCCATCCACAAGTTCACATCGATGGGACAAAACGTCGGTACGCCCTCGGTGAAGTCGAGCTGGTCAAAGGACATCTACTTGACACTCGAACCACCAGTGAAGCCCACTAGTGACGAAGCAAAGATAAAGGTGTTCATCAAACCGATGATGACGTGGATGTGGGCTGGCGGAATTCTCATGGCCATCGGAACGGTGTTGTCCGCTTTTCCGGGTCGTCGACGTCGGCCGACGGACCCGGTGTCGGCGCCAGTGCTGACACCTTCGTCAACAGAAGCAGCATCGTGAACGAGGAATCGGTACTCGAGTCGGCGTCGGTCCATGGTCATCGTTCGTCGCTCATCGCGACGGCGGTCGGGATCATCGTCGCACTGTTCTTTGTCGTGCTCGTGGTGTCGTCACCTGAAGACAGGGAGAGCGCCACGTCGCCCCTGCTCGGGAATCCGGCGCCTGTCGTGAAGTCGACCACGTTGGATGACAAGCAGTTCGAGCTTTCGCGACGTCGGGGGAGTTGGGTGATGTTCAACTTCTTCAATTCGACATGTGTCCCATGTCGTCAAGAGCATCCCGAGTTGGTGGCATTCCACGCCGCACAGGCAACAGCAGAACCTCCGACGGAGTTGTACTCGATCATCAATGACGACAGCGACAATGCGGTGCGCGCGTTCTTCGAAGCAAACGATGGTGACTGGACGAAGGTTCGCGACGATGATGGTTCGATTGCTGTTGCCTTCGGTGTCGCCAAGGTTCCCGAGACCTGGATCATCGACCCGAACGGCTACGTCCGTCTCCGCTTCATCGGTGCGGTCACCAAGGGCCTGCTCGACGAGAAATTGGCCGAGCTTCAGGCAGCTTTCGAGGGCATGTGATGGAGCGGTCGCGGTCGTCACGACTGAAGTCATGGCCCATGTGGATGCTCATGGGCGTCGTCACCGTCTGTCTTCTCGCAATTGGTGCCGGTCGCGACGGTGGACCGCTCACACAACAAGAGCGCATCGACAGCATCACGAAGCGTCTTGCCTGCCCCACGTGTGATGGTGAGAGCGTGTTCGTATCGCAGGCATCTGCTGCGGTGAACATCAAAAATGAGGTTGCTCGTCAGGTGGCAACTGGTCAACGTGATGATGAGGAAATTGTCGCGTTCATCGAAGAGCGTTTTGGTGGACGAGTGCTGCTGGTGCCGCGAGCGACAGGTTTTGATTCTCTTGTTTGGGTTTTGCCCGTGACTGTGTTGGTGTGTTCCGTGGCTGGACTCGCAGCGACTTTCAGGCGTTGGCGTCGAGAGCAAGGACTGGTGCCGTCAGACGATGACCGAGCACTGGTCGCGCGACTTCTGGCCGAAGATCCAGAGGACAACGACGAGGTTCCAAGATGAGTGCCCGCGACGATGGCCGAAAAGAAGAACGTCGATTTCTTCTTGATTCCTTGCGAGACCTCGAACGGGAACTAGAAGCGGGGGACATCGACCGGCATGACTTTGAGAGTCTTCGCGATGACTACACGGCTCGTGTCGCTCTCCTCACCAAAGCGATTGAACACGAAGAATCGAAGCGTGATGCATCGGGTCGTCGGCTAGGTAGAAAAGCAGTGACGGTGTTCGCCGTCGTCATGTTGGGTCTCGTGGCAGGTTGGTTCGTCGCCGACAACAGTGGGCAGCGGCTTCCCGGCCAAAGTGCGACCGGTGGTATCGAGCAGAGCACTGCGACATTGCTCTCTCAGGCAAGGCTGCTGAACTTCAATGATCCTGCGCAGGCGATCACTCTCTACACCGAAGTACTGAAGATCGAGCCGGACAACCCGGAGGCACTGACGTATCGGTCGTGGCTTCTCGCACTTTCGTCGCGTGAGGCATCGGATGACATCAAGAAGGTGGCTCTCGCGACCGCACTTACTGACATCACGCGTGCAATCGAGAAGGACGACACGTACGTCGATGCGTACTGTCTTCTCGGAATCATTAATTTCCGCTTCCTCGATGACGCAGAACTGGCCAAGCCACCTCTTGACAAATGCCTTGCAGGAAACCCACCTCACGAAGTGCTTGGTCTCGTCACCTCGGTTGTTGACCAAGTGAATGCCGCTGTCGCCGGCAAGTGACTGTCACGTCATCGTCAGGCGATGGTCGGCGGTGGCAGATACTCGGCGCTGACGAATCTTCCGTCGTTGCGGTGCAAGAGGTAGGTGGATCCCTTCTTGAGAGCGGATGGACCGTCAAGAGATAGACCCCTTCGCACCAATGCTCCGATCGTGGCAGGAATCACGTCACCATGACTGCACAACACGGTGCCTTCGTCAACGTGTTCGAGAAGTGAAAGCGTGACTTCGAACGGCGTGTCTTCAGCAAGGCGATCGTCCACCGTCACGGGAACACCTGCTTCAAGTCCAAGTGGTTCAAGTGTCTGGATGCACCGAAGGTACGGACTAGCTATGAGTGCGACGATGTTGCTGAGAGGCAGCAGGGTGACAAGGCCCTGTGCTTGAAGTCGACCTTTTTCAGAGAGTGGACGAGCTCTGTCGTCCTCGGTCCATGCACTCCGCGAGCCCGCGTGCGCATGTCGGATAAATGCAACAACCATGCAAGAAGAGTAGTGATCTGGTGCTGAATCACACACGAAATCGCAACCTAGGCAATAATTTCACCGTGGGTTTCTTCGACCGTAACCGCGACGACGTCGCATCGAAAGGCTATGACCCCTCTCGGTTGCCACCAGGTCAATACCTCACTGAGCGGTTTCCAGTGTTGCACGTGGGTGATGTCCCCACGTATGAAACAGGCGAGTGGTCATTGACGGTCAGTGGTCTTGTTGACAAGCCCTTCACGTTGACATTTGACGAGCTGACCGCGCTACCTTCTCAGACGATCACGACAGACATCCACTGTGTCACGAAGTGGTCGAAGTTCGACACGACATGGACCGGCGTGCGCGTGAAGGACCTCTTCGCCACTGCAGGTGTGAAGCCAGAGGCGTCACATGTCATGGGTCATGCCGAATTCGGATACACGGCAAATCTTCCACTGGTCGACGTGATGCGAGATGACTCTCTCGTTGTCTACGCATACGACGGAGAGCCGATCGAACCGATCCACGGTGGCCAGGTTCGTCTCGTGGTCCCGCACCTGTACTTCTGGAAATCACCCAAGTGGCTTCGAGCACTTGAGCTGATGCCCGCTGACAAGCCCGGTTTCTGGGAACGCAACGGCTATCACATGTACGGTGACCCGTTTTTGGAACAGCGCTACTGGGGCGACTGACAGCTAGCAGCGATCGTGACTGACGAGTTTTTCGTCAGTTGATGGTGGTGCTACAGAAAGTGTCGCCCTTGGGCAACGACTCTGAATGCTCTGGGTCGGTCGAGCCATACAGAGTATCGAGCATTCCTTTCACCATGCCGCGATCAACTGAGCAGATGACAGGGTTCTCAATGGCGACGTCTCCGAACGGGCAATGGCTCGTGACAATTCGAAGCTCGTTGTTTCGTTTTTCTGCGTGCGCTGCGAACCCATGTGCGGTGAGTGCATCTGCGACCGCTTGCATCGCCGATCGCAAGGAGCGTTGGCCGGCTGCCACGTCGGCACCGGTGAGTCCGGCTGCCATCGCCCGACCGTACTCCTGTCCGACTTCTTCGGCAATCGTGTGTGCTTTGTCAGCAGGTAGCGCTGCGAGCGCCTTTCCGAGAAGGGTGAGCACCAGGTCGTCGCTTCGCACAGGAAAGTTGAGTTCATGGCCGGCTGTGCCAGCGCGATAATGCTTGCTCGGACGACCAGCTCCTGCTCGCTTCGCAGTTTCGGTCGACACTTCGAGGTAGCCACCTGCAGCCAGCTTCTCGAGGTGATGTCGCGCGACATTTGGATGTAGCTCGAACTTTTCTGCAACCTGAGAGGCGGTCACTCCGTCTGGACAGTCGCGAGCGAACAGATATACCGCGCGGCGCGTGGGGTCTCCGAACGCGGATGTGATGGCAGACACAGTGGCCGTGAACGACTTCGGAGTCATCACAGGGGTCGTCGTCACTTCAGCCACATCGGTATTCTACCTATTGCCATAGTGCAAATTGCCGACGTCCCCAACCGGAAGAACCCCCCATGACTGCCACCCCCGAACAAATCATCGAAGCCCTTCGCCCGGTCGAAGACCCAGAGCTGCATCGGTCAATCGTGGAACTTGGCATGGTTCGTGATGTGCGCAATGACGCTGGGGCGGTGTCGCTCACGGTTGTTCTCACTGTCCCGGGTTGTCCACTGCGCAATGAGATCCAGAATCGGGTCACTACAGCAGTAAAGCCACTCGATGGCGTTCGCGATGTGTCGATCAACTTCGCCGTGATGAACGATGCGGAACGCGAAAAAGTGCGGCGCCTGGTGCACGGCGATGCAGCGGCATCGGCCGGAACCAATGCTGCACATGGTCACGCTGAAGGTCGCGTCATTCCGTTCGCGAGTAATGACAGCAAGACGCGTCCGTTGCTCATCTCCTCCGGAAAAGGTGGTGTCGGAAAGAGCAGCGTCACGACCAACCTCGCAGTCGCACTTGCTGCTCGTGGGCACAAAGTTGGCATCGTCGATGCGGATATCTACGGCTTCTCGATTCCGCGGATGCTTGGCGCGGAACGTGACCCTGTCGTCATCGATCAGATGTTGTTGCCACCTGAGGCATGGGGTGTTCGGTGCATCAGCATCGGACACTTCGTCCCAGAGGGGCAGGCGATCATTTGGCGTGGACCGATGTTGCACAAGGCGCTTGAGCAGTTCCTCACCGACGTCTTTTGGGACGAACCAGATTTCCTTCTCATCGACATGCCGCCGGGAACAGGTGACATTGCGCTCAGCCTCAGTCAGTATCTGCCACGCGCAGAGGTGTACGTGGTGACGACACCGCAACCCGCCGCGCAAAAAGTCGCTCGGTTGTCTGCGGCAATGGCGGAGAAAGTGAACTTGCCGGTGAAGGGCGTCATCGAGAACATGTCATGGTTCACCGGTGACGATGGAAAGCGCTATGAATTGTTCGGCGCCGGTGGTGGACGCGAGCTTGCTGAAGAACTCGAGGTGCCTTTGCTCGCCCAGATTCCACTCGTCGCACAACTTCGCGAAGGTGGCGACGATGGACGTCCGATCGCGGCCGTCGCTCCCGACTCAGAGCCGGCCAGTGCGTTCTTTGCTCTCGCCGAGAAGATCGAGCAGATGGCCCCGAAGAAGCGTTTCAGCAAGGGTTTGAAGCTCATCTGACCGGTACGGTGAGTGAGTCGATTCAACATCGAAGGAACAAGGAGCACCAGTGGACCTACGCATCGGAGTCACACAATCACCTCGCGAGATCTCCATCGAACTTGCCGATGACGATGCCCTTCGCGACGACGTGAAGGCCCGAGTGGAAGCGGCGCTCACCGGTGCGGTCGACACGCTGTGGATCACCGACAAGCGCGGACGCGACGTGGCGGTTCCCGCGCAGAAGATCGCCTATGTGGAGATTGGCTCGAGTGGGGTCGACCGGCGCATCGGCTTCGGCGGCTGATCTGACACCACTTCTTCGCCACCGACTGGTGTTCGTCACCGGAAAAGGCGGCGTCGGAAAGTCGACAATCGCAGTTGCGCTCGCGCGTCTCGCAGCTCGCCGTGGGCTCCGGACGTTGTTGTGCGAAATGGACGCCAAAGGCTCTGTTGCTGCACGTATGGGTGGCGGCATGCTCACTTTCGAGCCCCGTTTAGTCGAATCGAATTTGTGGGCCATGGTTATGGACACCGAACAGTCGTTGCGCGAGTACTTGCGGCTGTTCGTGAAGGTTCCGCTGATCACGAAGATCACGCCCATCGCCGCTGTCTTTGACTTCGTGGCCGATGCGGCACCTGGCGTGAAAGAGATACTCGGAGTGGGCAAGTTGTGCTACGAGGTTCGCCAGGAGAACTATGACATCGTCATCGTCGATGCGGAGGCGACCGGCCATATCGTCAGTCAGATTGCTGCTCCACGAATCGTGGGTCAGCTCGCCGGAGTCGGAATGCTGCGTGACCAAACCGAGTGGATGGCAAAGATCCTCGAAGATGAATCCACGTGCACGGTCGTCCCCGTCGTTGTTCCTGAAGAGCTCGTTGTCAGCGAGACGATTGACCTGGTGAGGTCCATCCGTAGCCAGACGAAGACTTCGGTGTCATGGATGATCCTCAATAGATCAGAAGAACCGCTGGTCATGTCGATCGACGAGTCGACGGGGTCGGCACTTGAAGGTGTCTTGGCCCCAGAGGCAAGTGAGTCGCTACGCCGCGCAACGGCGGCACGACGTCTGCAGCAGGTCGCCATCGCCGAATTGCGCGACAACGTGAGAGACCTCGGCTTCATCGTTCTTCCAGAAGTGGGTGGCTGGAGCGACGAACAGCCTCGGGGTGACGTCGATGAGGCGTTGCTGCAGCGACTGGATGAAGAGTTGTGAGTGTCGATGACCGATTGAGTGAAGTCAAAGGTCGATGCGTGATCGTGTGCGGCCCTGGCGGAGTCGGAAAGACGAGCGTCTCGGCTGCAATCGGCAAGGTACTTGCGGCTTCACGTGGAACGGTCGTCGTGCTCACCATCGACCCAGCCAAGCGTCTTGCACAATCGCTCGGTTTGTCGATGTCGGGTAACGAAGTCGTCGAAGTTGGCGGTCGACTTCACGCGACGATGCTCGATGCCAAATCTGGGTGGGACGACTTGGTTCGCCGGTACGCACCCAATGCAGAAGCTGCCGAGCGACTGTTGCGCAATCCGCTGTACCAGAACATCACCTCTCGTTTCGTGAACAGTCACGACTACATCGCGATGGAGCGACTGTACGAGCTGAGCAACGATCCGACATATGACGTCGTCGTGGTCGACACCCCACCTTCTCGTAACGCGCTTGATTTTCTCGATGCACCCGACCGGATGGGAGATTTCTTCGGAGGTCGACTCGTGCGTTGGCTCACCATTCCGTATCGCAATCGACTCGTCGGACTCGCGTCGCGCCCCTTCTTTCAGATTGCCGACCGAGTACTTGGTGCGCGATTCCTCAGTGACATCTCCGAATTCTTCGTGTTGTTGCAGACACTCGAAGACGGTTTCGTCGAGCGTGCACGTCACGTGCGCGCTTTGCTGGACTCATCTGACTGTCACTACGTCGTCGTCACCAGTCCTGGTGGCGACTCCGTGCGCGAAGCCGATTACTTGCTCGACCGAATCGCCACGCGGTCCACGCGCGTCCCAACGGTCCTGATCAACCGCATCATGCCGTGCCCCTCCGACGCGCCCATTCCGTCAGCTTCTGAACTATCGACTGCCACAGCAAGCGAGGCCCACGCAGTCGAGCGAGTGTTGTCGGCGCTTCACACTGCACGTCGTGTCCAGGCGCGTCGATGTGAGGAGCACTCGACAGTCCACCGACATTTCGAGCCTCGGGGAGCAAAGATTCTCGAGGTGCCCGACATGGCGGTCGACGCGGTCGCAGTCGTGGACGGGATAGCCAGAAGCCTCAGCACTGAGTAGGGCAGACTGTCCACGGAGGACATCCCATGGCGACAATCGGTGAACTCGCACGGCAGCACACGTCTCTTTCGAAAGAGGACGTCTCTCATCTTCAGGCATTGACCGGCGAGTGGGGCATGCTCGCAGATCTCTGTTTTGCTGACCTCCTTCTCTACGTTCCGACGAACGAGGGCTCCTGGCTGGTCATTGCGCAAGTTCGAGCCGCGACCGGACAGACGCTGTACGTGGTCGACTGGGTCGGGGCACTCGCAAATGACAGCGAAGTGCCCTTGTTGGCAGCCGCATACGACTCACAGGCCATCACTGAGGGTGAAATCATTGTGGAAGACCTCGTCGACCCTTGCTTCATGACGGCTATTCCGGTGGTGCACGAAGGAAGGAGCATCGCCGTTCTGACTCGCGAGTGGAGCACTCGTGGCGCACGCCAACCAGGACAGCTCGAGCGGACATACCAAGACTTGTTCGCACGCTTCACCGACATGATCGCAGCGGGGCTTTTCCCATTTCCTGGTCGAGTGGCAGACAGCAGCGTGGCTCCACGAGTCGGTGACGGAGCAATCGTCCTCGACCAGCATGCAGTCGTCGTGTACGCGTCACCGAACGCGACGTCAGCGCTACATCGCGTCGGAATCAGTGCGAATGTCGTCGGGCAAACGCTTGCTGAAATGGGCATCATCGACAGCCCGGTACGTCAGGCCTTCGAGCGTAAAGAACCAGTCGTCGAAGAATTCGAGCAGACAGTGGACGTCACACTCCTCACACGGTGTCTTCCGGTCCTTGCCACGTCGGTGAACGCAGAGCCGGTCGTCACCGGTGCAGTCATGTTGTTGCGTGATGTCACGGAACTACGTCGTCGGGATCGACTTCTGCTCTCGAAAGACGCGACGATCCGAGAGATTCACCACCGCGTGAAGAACAATCTGCAGACGATCTCTGCACTTCTTCGCCTGCAAGGTCGACGACTCAAGTCTGACGAAGCTCGCGAAGCTGTCGCAGAATCAGTGCGCCGTATTCGCACCATCGCGCTTGTTCACGAGACGTTGTCGCGCGAGCCTGGTGACGATGTCGTCTTCATAGAAATCGTGAGACCACTCTTGCGACTCTCTGAAGAAGGGTTGCAATCGCCCGATCGTCCGGTGCGATTCGTCGTCAACGGCGACGGTGGCCGCATACCGGCCACGATTGCGACGCCGTTGTCAGTCGTGGTGACCGAACTTCTCCAGACTGCCCTCGACCACGGATTTCCCGAGGATGAGGGCGGCGGCACCGTCGTCGTGACTCTCGATTCAAATGACACGGTGCTCATTATCAAGGTGATCGACGACGGGCGAGGGCTTTCCGATGCCTTTGATTTGTCGGCAGCGACCGGCCTTGGTCTTTCCATCGTTCGCACCCTGGTCACCACAGAACTCGCCGGAACTATTGACATGCGCCGACCAACGCAAGAAGAGCTGGACGGCACGAACCTCACGTTGCGCCCTGGCTACCAGGGAACCGCTGTCGAATTGTGCGTTCCCTTACGCGTCGAGTGACGGACGCTTCGGGGTTGTGAAGTCAGCCGGCTGCGGCTGCCGCGGCTGCAAGGCGCTGTGCACGAGAGCGAGCTGCTCGCTCGCGACGAATCTGACGACGTTCGTCCTCTGACGTTCCGCCCCAGATGCCCGTGTCTTGGTTCGTCTCGAGTGCGAAGTCAAGACACTCGATCTGAACGGGGCATTCGCAGCAGACACTCTTTGCTTTCGAGATCTGCAGCAGAGCTTGGCCGGTTGTTCCGACGGGGAAGAAGAGTTCTGGATCGGTGTCGCGGCATGTGGCGCGATTTCTCCAGGTGTAGTCGGCGCTACCGAGGGCCAGGCTGGACGCGAGGATTGACACGTCAAATTCCTTCTTGGGGGTTCAGGGGCGCTGGGCGCCACGGTGGACTTGCTACTTGCATCGGGCGAACCGGTGCGAGGCAACGCTACGACCGTCTGTGATGAATGGCAAGAGGTTCGGCCAAGTTGCATGGGTGTGATTCACGTGCACAGTGTCCTCTGATAAACCAGCACAGCGGACATTCCAGCGGAGGGGGCAAAAGTGACGTCAGGGCGTTATCCACAGGTCATTGCTCATCGCGGTGCGTCGCGTCGTGAGCCAGAGAACACCGTGGCGGCATTTCACACGGCAAAGACGCTCGGGTCTGACGCAGTCGAGCTCGACGTCCGCCGACTTGCCGATGGCGAATTGGTCGTCATGCATGATGCACACCTTTCAGACGGCCGTGCGCTCATCACACTTGAGCGAGACGAAGTTCCCGTCGCTGTTCCGTCACTCTCCGCAGCACTCGATGCGTGCACTGGTATGTGGGTGAACATCGAGATCAAGAATGAAGGTTCAGAGCCTGACTACGACCCGCACGATGTCGTCGCCGAACGTGTCGCAAAGTTGTTGCACGACCGAGGTGAGCCCGAGCGCTGGCTCATCTCGTCATTTCGACGCGAGACCATCGTCGCGATGCGTGATTTCGCACCTGAGGTGCGCACGGCGTGGCTCATGACGCACTGCGATCCCCGTGGAGTGGAGGCACTTGCGCGGTCACTCGCCAAAGAGGGTCACAGCGCGTTGCACCCGTGGCACAAAGTGGTGACGCGCGAGATGCTTGAGGCGTTCCATGCGCACGGACTGAGCGTCAATTGCTGGACCTGTGACGACGGGGACGACATGACACGTCTCATCGAGTGGGGAATTGACGGAATCTGCACCAACGTTCCCGATGTTGCGCTGACCGTGCGCCGTTCACTTCTGGGGAAATGATTGCACCAGGCGCACGGCGTCGGGTACGTGTTCGAAGCGAAGCTCCTTTACTTCGCCCAAGTAGTCACCATCCATCTGGTACGGAAATGACCGATCGTGTGCGACCCTGACTTCAGAGACGTTCGACTGGACATCGAGCCATGAGTTCGTCGACACCCCACCGCCCCGCAGTGCAGTTCCGACTGAGCGGAGAATCTTCGTTGCGTTCATCGACGTGAACGTGACCACAGAGAGCCCTTTAGTGAGATCAGTGGAGGGAACGAGATCGAATGGTCGGGGCCCGAGATAGGTGTAGGGGTTGGTGTTCATGACGATGGTGAAGAATGCACCCGCAACTGATGTTCCGGCAGCACCACCGATGTCGACACTGAAATGAGGCTGACGTCTGTCGTAATCGAAGGCCCACGTACGCAGTGCTGCGACCACGAACAACGGATGACCTGCATAACGCTTCAATGCCGCGCGTTGTTCGACACGTTTCACCACTGCGGCGTCGTAGCCAACACCGGTGTGAAACGTGAAGTACCGTCCGTTGACTTTGCCGAGCCCGATGGATTTGATGTCGCCACGACCGAGTGCCTCAATGATCAGGTCGACCGACTGCAGGGCATCATTAGGCATGCCGAGGGTGCGAGCAAACACGTTCGTGCTTCCACCCGGCAAAACAGCAAGTGCCGTGTCGCTGCCTGCGACGCCGGTGGCCACTTCATTCAAGGTGCCGTCACCGCCATAAGCCACGACAGCGTCAAGACCCCGCATCGCCGCGTCTTGGGCGAAGCGGGTTGCGTGACCTCGCCTGTTGGTCTCGACCACCTGGACGTCGTGGTGGCGGGAGAGTCGCTGGTGGACCACCACGGTGTTCCTGGCGGTCACCGACGAGGCGAAGGAATTGACGATCAGCAGCAGTCGCAAGGGGATTCACGGTACCAGCAGGCCTGCGACGAGGGTCACGCCATCTCTCCCTGAAGAACCTTGTGCCAGTTGGGTTATCGCCGATCGGGTGGGTAACAATAGTCACCCTATGAACGTGATCGTGTGCGTGAAGCAAATCCCCGATCCGGCGGCACCTGGTGCCCTCGATGCGGGAACCAACACCCTGAAGCGAGACGGCAAGCTCGTCATCGACGACTCCGACATGTACGGCGTCGAGATGGCATTGCAACTCGTCGATGCAGCCGGTGGTGGTGAAGTGAACCTCGTGTCGATGGCACCCAACAGCGAGACATCAGGTATGCGCACCGCGCTTGCCATGGGTGCATCGAAGGGCGTGCTCGTGTCCGACCCCGCGTTGCAAGGTAGTGACGCGTTGACAACGGCGAAGATCCTTGCCGCGGCGGTGCAGAAGCTCGGCGGGGCCGACCTCATCATCGCTGCAACAGAGTCGTCAGACGGGTACACCGGCACGGTGCCTGAGCAGATGGCTGAAGTTCTCGGTCTGCCGTCAGTCACGTTCGCAAAGAAGGTCGCCGTCGACAACGGAACGTTGAAAGTCAATCGTCAGACCGAATCTGGTTACGACGAAGTCACATGTCCGATGCCGGCAGTCATCAGCGTTACTGCTGGTGTCGTCGAGCCGCGTTACCCGTCGTTCAAGGGAATCATGGCGGCGAAGAACAAGCCCATCGACGAAGTGAAGGCATCTGACCTCGGCGTCACGCCAGTGGGTTGGGAAGGTGCCGGTCAGAAGATTTCAGGCGTGGCACAAGCAGAGGCGCGTCAAGCCGGTGAGATCATCGAAGACGACGGCGAAGCGTTCGGCAAGATCGTCGGGTTCCTTGAGAACCTCAAGGTCATCTGAGAGCGGCAAGGAGAACAGCAATGGCACTCAACAACATTTGGGTCTTCGCACAAGCTGCGAACGGTGCGCCAACCAGCGCAACACTCGAACTGCTCACCAAGGCACGTTCGCTGTCGTCCAATGTCACGGCGTTCATGGGCGGTGATGGCAATGCCATCGCAGTGGCTCTCGGCGAGTACGGCGCGACCAAGGTGTATGCCGCCGACCACGGTTCGAACCTTCCTGGTGTTGCTATCGCAGCAGCCATGAAGTCGGTCATCGATAGTGGCGACAAGCCGGATCTCATCATGTTCCCGCAGAACTATGAAGGTCGCGACACAATGTCACGTCTGTCCGTGAAATTGAATAAGACTGTCATCACCAACAACATCGACATTGCTGACAGCGGAGACGGAGTCACCACGGTCACGCCGATTTTTGGTGGCAACACTCTCGTTAGCACGACGTTCACCGGCGAAGGTCCGTTCCTGGCGGCATTCCGCCCGAAGAGTTTCGCTCCTGAAGCATCCGGTGGCGGAGCAGCAGCAGTGACTGCAGTTCAAGTACCCGACCTCGGTGCAACTGGTGGAGCCAAGGTGCTTGCTGTGCATGTCGAAGAGACCACTGGTCCGAAGCTCGATGAAGCCGACGTCGTCGTTTCTGGTGGCCGCGGACTCGGAGAGTCTGACAAGTTCACGATGGTCGAGGAACTCGCGAAGATCCTGAAGGGTGCACCTGGTGCGTCACGCGCGATCGTCGATGCCGGTTGGGTTCCCTACAGCTACCAAGTCGGCCAGACCGGCAAGGTCGTGAAGCCGAGTGTGTACATCGCGGCAGGCATCTCCGGTGCCACTCAGCACATGGTGGGCATGAAGGGCTCGAAGAACATCATCGCGATCAACAAGGACAAGGAAGCACCGATCTTCGGAATTGCAGACCTCGGTATCGTCGGTGACGTGCACAAGGTGCTGCCGAAGCTCATCGAAGCGCTCAAGTCCCGCTAATCAACTCACCTCAAGGTAAAGAGACGCCACCATCAGGTGGCGTCTCTTGCATGTACGGCACACGCGAGTCCTGTCGTCGAATCGGCGATGGTGAGTTGTAGTGACCAACCAGTCGTGGGTTCATGTGAATCCCACAGGTGGAACGTGAGGTCTTGGATGCGTGCGCCCAGTTCATCGGCGTTCGTCGGCCAGTCATCGCCCAAGTCGAGGAACTGGTGAAGGAACCACCACGTTGTCGAACGTCCGTTGGCACGACCTCGTCGTCGTCCGTGCGCGCCACCACTTGATGCAGCCCACACCAGCCAGCGGAGCGCAAGGTGGTGGTCCACCTCACAGTGGCGAGCGTCGGTGAAGCCGAGAGCTTCCAACGCAGCGAGCCCATCGCCTTCCACGATTGAAATGTCCGCACGCCCGTTCGACGCTGACGTCCATGGTTCGACCAAGAGACGAAATGCGGCAGTGGTGTCTGGGTCGTCAATGACGTCACCTCTCGTAACGCTCACGCTCGTTGTTGATGGCACAGGTGGGGCAGGGAACTGGCCACCGTCATCGGTGTACGTGACGTCGTCGTATTCGGGTTCCCACGGTTGACGTGCAAACGGCATGTCAAGCGATGACACCTCGTCGAAGCCGATCGTGTCGCCTCGAAGCGCGCGCTCATGGGCGACCAACGAACGATCAGGCGATGGCCCGAGATGTGGAGCGAGGTCTTCCCACGAGTGATTGACAGCCAAGATCTCGCTCACCGGGCCGGGCATGAAGGTTCGCATCGAATCATCAAGTGACCGGCATGCAAAGTCAGACGGTGCCCACAGAGCGAGCCGATAATTCGCCAAAGTGGCGATTGGCCACACTTGGCGTCCGGTCTTGACGGCCGATGTACAGGCATCACGAATGCGCACAAGAAGAGCCCACTCACGCTCTGACACTGTGTCATCGACGAGTCTCACGAGCCCATCAAGGTCCACACGGTGGATCAGTTCATCAAGGTCGGAGGCCACGTCGTTCAGATCTCAGAGGTTCATCAGATGAGTGGCCACGGATGACGTCGCCCTGAATTGTCGATGGGGAAGGTGGGATACTCAAGTAGGTAGTTGGCACGTTCCTGAAGAGCGGTGACCTCATCATCGCCAAGAAGTGCAGCGAGGGTAAGTGGAACGCGCTCAACGAGGCCCCTTGCTACATCGAGCAATCGTGCCGGTATGTCCTCGCCGCCGAAGTCCCAGATGACGGTACGCAATTTGAAGTCAGAGCTAAAACACACTCCATGGTCGATACCCCAGAGTCGATCATGTGAGTCCAAGAGAATGTGGCCACTTTTCCGATCCGTGTTGTTTGCGATGAAGTCGAAGAATGCGAAATCACGAAGTCGATCGTGTAGATCGGGTCGTGACTCGTAGATGCTGAAGTAATGCTCTTGTGGGTCGGCGTCGATGAAGAGCTGTAGCGAGCCCTCGCCAAATGGCCCTTCACGGTGGATCGTGGGAGGCACAAGGTCAAGACCGAGCGTGTCACTCAACACCCGTGCCGCGATTTCTCGCTTGTAGAGGCCCGGTGGAAAATCCCACAGTGGTCGTTCTCCCCGAAGAGGTTTGTACACGGCGTGACCGTGTCCTCGTTCAACTTCGAGCCGCACCAACAAAGTCGCATTACTGCTGTGAGCGAGACGCCCGATGACTTCAATCGAGCCATGTTCGAGCAGCGCGTCGACATCGTCGGTCTCGGTCGTGTACTGGCCAGACATCAAGGTCAATTCATGCGCGGACACGCGTGACCGCGGGGGTCTTTGGGGGCGCCACACCAGCGACATGGTTCGCGTCCACCGGCGACCGTGGTGTCTGCCGAATTACAGAATGCCTCAGCTTGCTCAGGAGAGATGAACAGGCGGACGCGGCCTGCGAGCGCGTCGTCCTCGTCGAGCGCGTCGTCCTCATCCATTGCAGTCATGTCGAGTTCGCTGTCATCAGTGGCGCCAATGACGAGTTCGTCGAACTGAATGAACATGCGCATGCCGCTTCTGTCGTATCCGAGTCCGATTGTGCCGAGCACGAAGTCCACTTCGTCGGTGTCGTATGCGAGAGACGCGTCGGGCAGCATCGACCGTGACTCGGGAAGATCTTTCAGCAGGTTGCGGAGGTGTTGAGAAATTGCCGCGACCTGCTGCTTCTCGCACTTCACATTCAGGATGCGACCATCGGCGCGTATCTGGATGAAGAAGGTGCGTTGTCCTGGTTGGCCGACGGCACCGGTGCGAATAGCGTCCACGTCGTCGAATTCGTAGAGGAAGCTCATGTCAGCTGGGGCGAAGATCGGCGAGGGTGCCACCCGTTGAGTTGACGGTGAGAACGACAGGACCAGTCGCCATGTATGAGACGGCACTCACCGAGCACGTACCGATGACGATGCGTTGGAAGAGATCAAGATGAGTTCCCATTGCATGTGCGATGAGCGCCTTGATCGGGTCAGCATGACTGACGCACACCACGACTCCGCCACGGTGACGCTCTCGCAACGTGTCGACCGTGCTGGCCATGCGCGACTGCATGTCGATGAAACTCTCACCATCGGGGAATCGGAATGTCGATGGTGCGCGCTGGACTGTCGACCACTCTGGTTTCTTCATCAGTGCCGTCAGCTTGGCGCCGGTCCACGCCCCGAAGTCACACTCCAGGAGTCCCTTTTCGATGTTCACTTTCTGACCAAGCGCCTTTCCGATTGGTGCAGCAGTTTCCCGAGCACGCTCGAGTGGTGAGGCATAGATCGCGTCGACCCGCGCAAGCTCGGCAAGCCGACGAGCGACGGTCTCGGCTTGTTCGCGACCTGTGTCCGAAAGGTGCAGGCCTGCGGCTCGGCCAGGAAGAACCTGGCCAGTGGTCGGGGTCTGTCCGTGGCGCACGAACAACATCAACGTGGAAGACGGTGACGAAGAAGTCTTGGCACGGGGCATGTAAGCAAACTATTGCGGCACACCTCGCGATGCCAATCTAAGGTCAAACACATGTCATCGAAGGGCAAACGCACCGATTCCATCGATGTATTGGTCAAGGACATCACCGAATGTCGAGCATGTCCACGTTTGGTCGAATGGCGCGAGTCAGTGGCACGTGAGAAGCGCGCGTCGTTCAAGCACGAGACCTATTGGGGCCGACCTGTGCCAGGTTTCGGCGACACGTCGGCGCGGATCCTCGTTCTCGGCCTCGCCCCAGCGGCTCACGGAGCGAACAGGACCGGTCGCATGTTCACCGGCGATCGAAGTGGTGATTGGCTGTATCGCGCGATGCACAAGTGTGGGCTTGCAAACCAGGCCACATCGACAGACCGATCCGATGGTCTGCAGCTCACAGATTCGTATGTCGCCGCTGCAGTTCGATGCGCTCCACCCAACAACAAACCCACTCCAGTCGAGCGTGACAACTGCGGCAACTTCTTGACGCGTGAAATTGCGCTGCTTGTGGGGTTGAAGGTCGTGGTGTGTCTTGGTTCGTTCGCTTACGACGCTGCATGCCGTGAATTTGGGGTGCGACCGAAGCCGAAATTCGGCCACGGTGTGGTCGTCAACAGCGAGAACGTGACCTTGGTGTGTTCGTACCACCCGAGTCAGCAGAACACGTTTACCGGCACGTTGACCGAGAAGATGTTCGATGACGTGTTCGCGATTGCCGTGCGCTTGGCGCACCAGTGATCTAGGCGTCGAGAGCCTTCTTCAACATCGCAGATGCGTGGCTATGCGCAGCATGTGCGTCGTCGAGCATGGCGAACATCGAGAAGAATCCGTGGAACATGCCGAGATAACGAGCTACGGATGCGTTGACCCCGTTCTCCATGAGGCGCCGTCCGTATTCCTCGCCTTCGTCTCGCAACGGGTCGAACTCTGCGGTGATGATAAGTGCAGGTGGCGCAGTGGCGAGAACTTCATCGCTCGCCATGATGGGCGAGACACGAGGGTCCTCGGGGCGCGCCACTCCGCCGATGAAGTGGTCCCAGAACCATTTCATCGAATCAGCAGTCAGCAAAGGTCCGTTCTTGTTCTCGACAAATGATGGCGAGATCATGTGAGCATCCGTCACTGGGTAGACGAGGAGTTGGAACTTGAGGGGTACAGGTTGAAGTTGTGCGACAAGTGCAGCAAGGTGGCCTCCTGCTGAGTCGCCACCGACGGCGATGCGAGCCGCGTCGATGCCGAGGTCTGCCGCGTTGTCATGTGCCCAACGCAGCGCCTGCAGACAGTCTTCGAGCGCCGCCGGGTACTTGTGTTCTGGTGCGAGGCGGTAATCGACTGACAAAACAGCGTGACCCGTGCGATTAGCGAGAGAGCGACAACCACCATCGTGGGTGTCGAGACTTCCGATGACCCAGCCGCCACCGTGGAAATACACCAGGAGACCGGTGATGTCGGACGACGGCCTGTACAAGCGGCAGGGGACACCAGCCGCATCGACGTCACGAATCTCGTGAATAGGTTCGGTCGATGGCACTCGCATCGCCTCGAACATCTGGCGCGCTTCTTGCGGTGATTGCTCGTTCAGCGCCGGAGCCCCGGACGCTTCCATGAGGTCTGCGATCGCTTTTGCTTGAGGGTGCAACGGCATGGTGTCTCCTAGTGGCTTGCGTCTGGTGTCGGTGGCGCGTCGACCTTCTTCTTCGGTGGGGGAACGCCGACGCTTGGCGCCTTGTCAGCCCATTCCGGCCAGCGGCGACGGCTGACAATCGAGAGCATGCGCAACAGCTTCATCGCCTTCTCATCTTCTTGTGCCGGCCGGGCCACGATGACGCCGTCTTTGATCATGCGGTTGATGACTTCCTCGCCGAGCGCAGTGCGCACGATCGTGAGTGTCCAGTCGTTGTCCTCACCGATACCGCCGGTCGAGATGTCAGCGTGTTCCGCGGCAAAGTCCGGGCAATGTTTGCAACCTTCGCGAGTCCACTTGTGGCATTCCTTCAGGTCAATCTCGTGATACGAGCCGTCCTTCATCCAGATCTGGAAGACACCCTTGATGTTCATCTTCACCATGTCTTGCTTCTTGAGGCCGTACTTGGCCTCGAAGAGTTCGGGGAAGATTGCGTCATCGAACGTCTTTGAACACAGCAAACCGATATTGAAGAGGAATGGCTTCGATACTTTTCCGGCTTTGCGGTCCCACATGACAGGTGGCGATGAGGTCTGGCAACCCATGCCGACAAGTGCGAGGCGGTTCAGGCCCTGCTCCTTTGCATCGCGCAGTGCGAGTGGGTTCGCACAGTATGTGTAGCGACTACCCGCAGTGGCCAACACTTCCTCTTTGTTTCTGGCGAGGGCCGGTTTTGCTTTCCAAGCGTCGTCATCTTCGACACCGCTGACAAGCGCAGCCTCGATGTAGTCATTCTCGAGAAGCCAAATGAGCATGGCTGACACGAAGCCGCCGTCTTGACCTTTCTCGTGTTGTTCGTTATCTGCGGCACGGGTGAGGAGAAGTTGACGCCAAATGCCACCCATCTCGTCGGGCTCACGTGTGCGTCCGAACAGGTGCATATCGGCAGCAGGTTCCCAGGTGCGAAAACGAGGACATGCTCGCGTGCACGTCGTGCAACCTTTTTCTCCGTGGATGCAGTTGTTGAGGCCGAGTTCTTCCTCGAGGTGGAACGGCTTGTACTTGCCCTCGACGTGTTCGTATCCGATGACGTCGTGTGGACATGTGACGACGCAACCTGCGCATCCGGTGCACAGACCTGTGGTGATCACCTCTTCGTAGAGTTCCTTCCACTGCGCGGTCCAGCGTTCGGCCTTGGCGGGAGTACTCGTCATGGTCATTTCACGAGACTAGGTCGGCAGCCACTCGGATTCGCCATCTGAGGAGCGGCGGGGCGACGATCGTGGTCACGAGAACGACTGCCACGACGACGGCATAGAGCTCATCGTCGAAAACCCCGACCGATGCACCGAGGCTCGCAAAGATCAATCCGACTTCGCCACGCGGGACCATGGCGACACCAACCAACATGGCGTCCATCCCCGAACCGCGGGCACCAAGGGCAGCCAGCATCTTGGCAGCGACGGCGACGACAGAGAGCAGTGCGGCGAGTCCGATGACTTTCGCGTCGACAAAGGCGCCGACGTCAACAGTGAGCCCGATGCTCACAAAAAAGATAGGTACGAGAATCATCGCCAACACGTTGAACTCACGCTCGACACGCTCTCGTTGTTCAGTGCGTCCTAACGTCACGCCAGCGATGAATGCCCCGATGATTGGTGCGAGCCGTGCCGCGTCGGCCGCGGCTGCTAGCGCAAAGGTGAGTGCAGTCGCAACGACCGGAATAACTGCATAAGAAGTGGTCACGGCGTCAACATGGCGAAACACTCGCGGGACGACGGCCAGCCCGATGGTCGCACTGATGACGACGAACCCGATAGCGACGAGGATTGTGAGACCGATGCTGGCAGGGTCGAGGTCGCCTGTCTCGACGACGCGAGTGATGACTGTGAGAATGATGAGGCCGAGCACATCGTCAGCAACGGCGGCACCAAGAACGACGCGTGCTTCACGGGTGTTGAGGGTGCGGAGATCGCCGAAAACCCGCGCAGTGATACCCACACTTGTGGCAGCGAGGGCAGCACCGAGAAACAGTGAGGCATTCGTTGTCTCGTCAAGTAGTTGACCGACACCGAACCCCGAGACCATCGGCACGATGACTCCGATGGAAGCAACCATGAGCGACACTCTTCCGACTTTGCGCAGTTCAGTGACGTCTATCTCAAGGCCGACTTGCGCGAGCAGCACGATGACGCCGAGTTCAGAAAGAACCGTGATGGCGTCGGACATCTCGACGAAGCCGAGAAGTGAAGGACCGATTGCTATTCCGACCAGAATCTCACCAAGGACGGCAGGTATGCGGACACGCTCACACAGTTCCGCCGCAGCCTTTCCCGCCACCAAGATGATCGCGAGAGAGACGAGAATCGTGCCCCAATCGAGTCCGGGAGAGGCCGCCAGAAGCATCGAGTCAGGCTAGTGAGTACTCGTTGCTCCGGTGGCAGGTGATGGCTCGCAGGTTGCCAAACTGGAGGGCATGGATTTGACCTACCCCCAAGACGCTGAAACTTTCCGCACTGAGATCCGCAGTTGGCTCGAAGAGAATCTTCCAAAAGGTTGGTTCGAACCAGGTTTCTCGATGATCTCTGACGAGCGCCGGAAGTTCAATGAAGAATGGCCGTCAAAGATGTTCGCAGGCGGATGGATCTGTGCGACGTGGCCGAAAGAGTACGGCGGAAAGGGTCTGTCAATCATGCAAGGTGTCGTGCTTGCTGAAGAGTTCGCACGCGCGAAGGCTCCGATGCGCGGAGACTTCTTCGGCGACACGCTCGTCGGACCGACACTTCTGCAGTGGGGTACTGAGGAGCAGAAGAAGCAGTTTCTCCCCGGCATCTTGAAGGGTGCGACTCGCTGGTGCCAGGGTTTCAGTGAACCAAACAGCGGCAGTGACCTCGCGTCGTTGAAGACGACAGCAGTGCTCGATGGTGATGAATGGGTCATCAACGGTCAGAAAGTGTGGACCACGCAGGGTCACAACGCCGACTATTGCTTCTTGTTGACGCGTACCGACTCATCAGCGACAAAACACAAGGGCATCAGCTACATGCTGGTCCCGATGAACCAAGCCGGTGTCGAAGTGCGCGGAATCACCCAACCAGACGGAACGGCTGAATTCAACGAAGTGTTCTTCACGAACGCGCGCTGCCCGAAAGAAAATGTCGTCGGAGGGCTAAACAACGGGTGGGCAGTCGCAAACAGCACTTTGGCGTTTGAACGCGGCATGAGTGCGACGACGGGCTTCCGTCGCTTCGAAGCTGAGTATGACATCATGTGTCAGGTCGCCGAACAAAATGGAGCAATCTGTCACTACGACATCCGTCAACGACTGATGAAGTACTACACGAAGATCCAGATCTTGCGCATCAACGGCTTGCGTTCGTTGTCCTCCACGCTCAACCAGACGAAGGACCTTGGTGTCATGGCGCTCGGTGTGACGAACAAAATGTTCTGGTCGGAGATGCACAA
>SXWG01000074.1 GCA_005789925.1 Actinomycetota bacterium
GGTACGCGTGGCTCTGCAAGCAGGAGAAAGGATCCAGCCCCGCTGCGTTACGACTGTTGTTCTTGAAAGACGGAAAGGCCGTCGAGACACGTCCACTTGAGAACAAGGTGAACTTTCAACTGCAACGAGTGAAGGCGATCTACGGAGCGATCAAGCGCTCGTGCGAGACCAGGCAGTTCGGAACAAAAAAGGGTCCGCTCTGTAACTATTGCGACTATCGACAGTGGTGCCCCGAGTTCGGTGGTGATCCGTCACGTGCCGCGATCGAGGCACCCGTGGTGTTGGGGGCTAAACCACGGTGACACGAATAGACGACAGCGTCGATTCAATTCTCGAGCCCCTGCGTCGATCACGCACGAGCGCGAAGGTGTTCACCAGCGCAAGCCATGTCGGTGACTTCAGTGTCGTGTGGCATGTCGCCGGACTTGTGTATGCGATCGGAAGCCTTGACCGCTTTCGTGAGGCCGTCGCATTGTCCGTCGCTCTCGGTGTCGAGAGCCTCGTGGTGAACCAGGGCGTGAAACGCATGTTCAAGCGAGACCGACCCACGTGGCACGGTGACGATCGGACTCGAGTGAGAAAACCACGGACGTCGAGTTTTCCGAGCGGCCATGCATCGTCGGCCACTTTCGCAGCGATCATCCTGACGTCGTTCACGGGCTGGCCCCTCGCGGCACTGTGGTGCGCCGTGGCTGTCATCGTCGCGATCAGCAGGGTCGTCGTGCGCATCCACCATTTCACTGATGTTCTTGGTGGCGTCGTCGTCGGTGGTGTGCTCGGTCCCATCGCAGTTTCCGTCATTTCTCTCTTCTAAAAGTGCCTCTCGACACTTCTTTCTGATTCGGGGAATAGCCCGAGACATAGAGAGGTTGTTGCCTTTGTGTCCCGCGCGTTCGCCCTCACCTATGACTATCGCTGTCCCTTCGGGCGCATCATGCACGACCATGTCGTGACGGGGCTTCGCGCCGGGGCCGACTGGGACGTCACCTTCCTGCCGTTCTGCCTCGGGCAGACCCACGTCGAAGAAGGCATGCCAGACGTGTGGGACGCACCTGCATCGGACACGGGCATCGATGCACTGCAGTTCTCGGTGTCTCTTCGTGACATGCAGCCGGACGTGTTCCTGGACTTCCATCACCGCTTGTACGAACACCGTCACACCGCCGGTGGAAGCCTCCGTGATCGCCGCATCCTGACCAACTTCATTTCTGAAGCCGGTGGTGACGCCGCTGCTGCAATAGATGACGTGGAAAGTGGCCGACCGCTCAAGGTGATCAAGACTGAACACACCACATTCGCCGAGAGTCACGGAGTGTGGGGCGTACCCACATTTGTCGTGGGAGACGCAGCAGTGTTCGTTCGACTCATGAAGCCGGCTTTCGGTGATGCGGCCCTTGCCGTCTCGACGATCGATCGCATCCTTGACTATGTCGAGTGGTCCGAGATGAACGAGTTCAAGCACACACGCATACCGAACTAGGTTCGTCACATGTCCAGTCAGGCACGTCGCATGAGCGACACAGAGGCCCTCATGTGGCGCCTCGAGAAAGACCCCTTTCTCGCCTCGACTTTCGCCAACATCACCATCCTCGATCGTCCGCTCGACTCTGACGCTCTATTCGCACGACTCGAACGAACCTCATATGTTTTTCCCCGACTACGCCGACGAGTTCAACCGGTTCCAGGGAACTTCGGTCCGCCATTGTGGGTTGACGACGCGGCATTCGATATTCGTTATCACGTCCGCCACATCTCACTTCCAGAGCCCGGAACACTTCGGCAGTTGCTCGACTTGGCGACCCTCATCGTCGCCGATCCTTTCGACAGGTCGCGACCGCTCTGGCAGTTCTTCATCGTCGACGGACTGATAGGCGGTCGCGGCGCACTGATTCAGAAGTTGCATCACACCGTCACCGACGGACAAGGCGGCGTCGAGTTGTCACTGAACTTCATCGACCTCGAACGAACGCCTGCGCCACCGCCGCCTCTCGATCCCGATCTCATCGAGCGAGTCGAAGAGGAAAGGCAACAAACACCGCAAGTGGAAATGCTGCGTGGAGCAGTGTCCGACAGTTTGCGCATTCCACTCGGCATGTTGCGACAAATGCGCGATGTCATCTCCGATCCGAAACTTCTCGGATCGCTCGGCCCCGAGACACTGCAGACGGTTCGCGGCGTGATGAACGAGGTCACGACCATCGACCCTGCTCGGTCACCTCTGTGGAAAGAGCGTTCACTTCGCCGACAAGTCGAGGTGATTCGCGCTCCGTACAAACAACTCCGCGCTGCGAGCAAACACCTCGGTGGGACGCTGAACACTGCTTTCATCACGGCAGCGGCAACTGCGGCAGGCGCGTACCATCGGGCGCTCGGTACACCGATTGAAGAGCTGCGCACGTCGATGGCCATCAGCACCCGCACCGATGCCATGAGTGAAGGTGGAAACGCGTTCTCGCTCATCAGGTTCCTCGTGCCGACGGGGGACATGCCGATTGAAGAGCGCTTTGCCGCCATCAACGAGATCGTCCAGGCATCGCGGTCGAACTCTGGTGGCGATGCACTCGCCTCCGCGTCGTCGGTCGCTTCCCTGCTTCCCACGTCGGTGATCACTCGGTTCGCCCGGGTACAAGGCGAGACAGTCGACTTCGCCACGTCGAACGTGCGCGCCGCGGGCATACCGCTCTACATCGCCGGGGCGTTGGTGCTGGAGAACTATCCCCTCGGACCACTTGCCGGGACGGCCTTCAACCTGACGCTGCTGTCATACAACGGAAGCATGGACATGGGGCTGAACATGGACGCAGCCGCCGTCGCTGAACCAGCGTTGCTCCGAGACGAATTGGTGAAGGCATTCACTCAAATAGTGAGGCTCGATCCGACGCCACCAGAAGTGGCGACGACACTTGTGGCACCCACCGTGCCGACAGAACCGACTAAGAAGCGGTGGTGGCAGCGCTCGCGGTGAGGAGCGTCCTCACGTCGAGCAACAAGTCTGCGACTTCGTTAGACGACACCAATTCACGACGCAACATTTCGGCAAGAGCCTTGTCGATGACGCTGAGCGCATCGGTGATGACGATCGAGTCGATGCCCTGAGCGCCGGACACCATCGGTGTCACCTCTTGCGTCGTGTGTGTCATGTCGTCTTCCCCTTCCGATCGGCACGAGCCGTTCTGGTCTGGTATCCAGCACGGTATCGGTCCGTTCCCCCCTGATGCGCATCGTAGTGAGGTCGTTCGTCACTCGGGTGGCATTCGGGTCGTACAGTCTGAATCCATGGATGTGAACGGAAAAACAGTCGTCGTCACGGGTGCCGCTAACGGCATTGGTCGCGCCTTGGCCCGTCGCTTTCACGCCGATGGCGCATCGGTCGTGATTGCCGACCGAGCGGAGACTCCCCTCCTCGAGCTCGAACGTGAGTTGAATACTCGCCGCGCAGGATCTGCACATGCCGTGCTCGCAGACATCAGTACCGAGCTCGGCAACAAGACACTCATCGACAGTGCACGTCAGACATTCGGACGTGTCCATCTCTTCTTTGCGAATGCTGGTGTGGCCTTCGGTATGGACCTCGAGCACAGTGATGAGTCCGACTGGAACGCGTCGTTCGACATCAACATCCATGCACATCGCTGGGCAGCAAGACATCTCATCGATGACTGGGTGGCACATGGTGACGGCTACTTCTGCTCCACTGCTTCTGCTGCGGGTTTGTTGGCACAGATCGGCTCTGCTCCGTATTCGGTCACCAAGCACGCAGCGGTCGCTTTCGCAGAATGGTTGTCAATCACCTACGGCGACAGGGGTTTGAAAGTCAGTTGCCTTTGCCCGCAAGGAGTCAACACGAACATGTTGAACCCTCCCGACACGCCGCGAGACAATGTGAAGAACATCGACGTGCGGGGCGGCGACGTCGTGCGCGCGGCAGGAGCCGTGCTCGAGCCAGAAGAGGTCGCTGACGTGGTCGCCGCGGCAATCAGGGATGAACGCTTCCTCATCTTGCCCCACCCGGAAGTGGCCATGTACGAGCAGAACCGCACGGCAGACCGTGAGAAATGGCTGGCTGGCATGCGCAAGCTGCAACGACGCATCTTCGGAGCAGCCTGACAACGACGTCTCGTCGATGATTTAGGGTTCGGCCATGGGAGTGCGCCTCGAACCCGCCGACGAATACATGCATGAGTTGGGACCTGAGCCCAATTTCAACGAGAGCATGTATGTGAACTGCTTCGACCCGTCGCAAGGAATCGGTGGATGGTTCCGCATGGGCAATCGCGCAAACGAGGGTTACGCAGAGATGACCATATGCATATACCTGCCCGACGGTCGTGTTGCATTCATCTTCAAACGACCATCAATCAGCAACAACGACGCATTGAGCGCCGGCGGACTCACGTGGACCATGGTCACTCCCTTCGAAGAGCTTCGCATCGACTACTCGGGAAAGTTGTGCGTCCTCACAGATCCTCTCGAGATGGCTGACCCGAAGAAGGCTTTCACCAACAATCCATATTCAGAAGGCGAAGTGCACATCACCTTCCGCGGCGGTGGTCGCGCATCGATGTTCGGCGGAGAACCTGACACTCCGCACGAGACACCAGGCGAAGAGTTCGCCCGTGGCCACTACGAGCAACTTGTCGCCGCAAGCGGAACCATACGTGTTGGTGATGAAGAGTGGTCGATCTCTGGGCACGGATTGCGCGACCACTCGTGGGGGCCTCGCTATTGGCAAGCACCGTGGTATTACCGATGGTTGACGGCGAATTTCGGAAGCAACTTCGGGTTCATGACGAGCCGTATCGCCAAGAAAGATGGGCCGGGCACACGAGGTGGGTTCGTGTGGGAGAACGGCACCATTCACCTGTGTGACGACTGCGCGGTCAGCACTGACTTTGTCGGTGATGACAAGTACCACTCGAAGGTACGAGGAAAACTTCGGTCGTCACGAAGTGGAAAAGAGTGGACTTTTGAGGGCGAGGTGATGAACCTCATCCCTCTCCGTAATCGTCGTCAGGACCCCGAAGGAAACTGGCTGCACACACGCATCAGCGAAGGAATGACCCGTTGGACAGTGACGTCTGGTGAGAACATGGGTGCCGTCGGCTACGGATTGAGTGAATACCTCGATCAGATCATCGACGGTGCACCTGTCGGCATCGCAGAGTGACGGCTGTATTCGCGCGTTACAGCGCAGTGCGCTCGATGAGTCGTTGCGCCACGTCTGTCGCGCCGATGACCTCGACGGTTGACAGCGGCTGACGGCGCCACAACACCAACAGCAGCTGGCTAGCCGAACCTCGAATGGCGCATGTGCCCTTTGCGTGCTCACGCGTGACGACCACGTTTCCGGGCTCTGGTTCGTCAATGAGCCACTCGCCATTCACATCGGTGCAATGAATGTGCACTGAACCGCCGGGGGCAGGCATCGCCTCGCGTTGAAGACGCAGAAAGTTGTGCAAGAACTCATCGATGCCGTCGCTTGCCATTGAAGCTGGCATACGTGATGCAGGACCGACTGCTGTCGCGGCGTCCCACGCGTGCACCATCGTCTCCTGAGTCATTCGACGCACTGCCCACATCGCATGTGCAGGCCCCACCCACGACCAAATCTCTTCGTCGATAGGAGTGGCTTCAAGTACGTCGAGCAACTTGTCGGCACCGCTCGTGAACGTCGCGACAAGCACGTCATCGCCCACTCGTTTGTACGGACGCAACTTGTCGAAACCCTGCACCTTGTCAGCGACGATCTGCACCATCGCATCATGAACACGAGTGCAGTGCCACACGAGATGCGACATGGTCCAGTTCGGACACGCTGGCACCGGGCGCAACAAATTCCCCTCAGCAACTGCTGCGATGTTGGCGACAGAGTCGCGGAGTGTCGCGAGGTATTCGTGTCGCTCGAGCATCGTCACCAGCCCTTGGTCGCGTCGGCGAGTTCGCGCCACTGTTCTAACGGCACGGTGCCTGGAGCAGCACCAAGCACCTGGACACACACATGGTCGGCACCCGCATCGAGATGTTGCTTGATGCGAGCCAACACCTTGTCGGTGCTTCCCCAGCCGACTATTGCGTCGACAATCGCATCCGAAGCGCCGGTGATGTCAGTTTCATCCCATCCGAGCCGCTTCAGATTGTTCGCGTAGTTCGGCAACGCGAGATACATCGCCATGTACTGGCGCGCCACCTCTCGCGCACGACTCGCATCAGTCTCGAACACGACTGCCACCTCCGGCGCGAGCAACGCCTCGGGACCCATGATTGCGCGAGCTTCAGCTGTGTGCTCGACAGGGGTGAAATACGGATGCGCACCCTCGGTACGTTCCGCAGCAAGGGCCAACATCTTCGGCCCCAACGCCGCGAGCACACGGCGCGGAGCGACTGTCGGGGGTGCGGCAAAGAACATGCCACGATCCATCGCGTCGAGATACTCGACCATCGTGGTGTACGGCTTCGAGTAACTCTTTCCGTGCGCACCCTCGACCATCGGCTGATGACTGACCCCGATACCGAGTACGAAGCGCCCAGGAAAAGCCTCACTCACTGTCTTCCATCCGGCTTGCATGGTTTGAGCAGTGCGCGCGTGCAGACTTGCGATTCCTGTTGCCAACACCAGCGTCGACGTTGCTGACAACAACGCTGTGCAACTCGCGAACGGCTCACGACCGACGGCTTCTGGCACCCACAGAGCGCGAAATCCCATCGACTCGATCTCAGAGGCGATGTCACATGCCTGCGACATCGGGACTGTGTCGAGATCAAAGGCCCATAGACCTACTTTTCCGAGGCTGGCGGCGGTGGCACGAGAGTCAGACGACATGTCCTCACCGTATCCACCACATTGGTGTGGCCACCAGTCCTCATCACTGCTCAGCCGAGTGCCGCCGGTCGTTGACAGAACATGTCGCAAACTAGATTCGTCCCATGTCATCACCCCGCTCTGTCGTCATCGTCGACGCCCTCCGTACTCCCATTGGTCGCCGTGGTGGCGGCCTCGCATCAATGCACCCCGCAGATCTGCTCGGTGCCGCACAGAAGGGCCTCATGGACCGTGTCGGAATCGATCCGGCACTCGTCGAACAGGTCGTCGGCGGCTGTGTGAGCCAGGTCGGCGAACAGAGTTTCAATGTCACCCGTATCGCGTGGCTCGCATCTGGTCTTCCCATGACGACTGCGGCAACGACCGTCGACACACAATGTGGCTCATCGCAACAAGCGACCAACGTCGCGACATCGCTCGTGGCGTCGGGAGTCGTCGACATCGCAGTCGCCTGTGGAGTCGAAGTCATGAGCCGCATTCCGATCGGCATCAATTCGTCGAAGAAGCTCGGCCTTGGTGTGCCGATTCCGAAAACGTACTTCGGTCGCTACGAATTCACGTCACAGTTCGAAGGTGCAGAGCGCATCGCAGAGAAATACGGGGTCACCCGTGACGATGCCGACGCATTCGCCATGTCGTCGCAGCAACGCGCAGCTCGTGCGTGGGCGGAAGGACGATTCGACGGCCAGTGGATTCCGATCGATGCACCAGACGTCGACGAAGAAGGCAAACCGACCGGAACCACTCATCGCGTGCAGCGAGACGAAGGCATCCGCGACACGAACCGCGAAGCACTCGCCGGCTTGAAGCCAGTGGCTCGCGAAAATGGCGTGCACACCGCCGGCAACTCGTCACAAATTTCCGACGGTGCTGCGGCGATGCTCATGATGACCGAAGAGAAGGCCAAGGAATTGAACCTCAAGCCGCGTGCGCGGGTCGTCGACACCTGCTTGGTGGGCGTCGATCCTGTGCTCATGCTCACCGGACCGATCGACTCGACAGAGCGCCTGCTCTCCCGAAACAACTTGAAGATCGGCGACATCGACACGTTCGAGATCAACGAGGCGTTTGCATCGGTCGTCTTGTCATGGGCTCGTGCCACGGGTGCCGATCTCGAAAAGACGAACCCCAACGGTGGAGCGATCGCGCTCGGGCATCCACTCGGATGCACCGGTGCATTCCTCATGACCAAGGCCGTGAATGAACTTGAGCGCACAGGTGGGCGTTACGGGCTCATCTCCATGTGTTGTGGTGGCGGGCTCGGCACCGGAACGCTCATCGAGCGTCTCTGACATTCCCGACGTCACACATCGTGACGTGAACCTCAAATGCACGCATCTCATCGCCCTCGCGTTGTTGGTGTTCGCCAACGCATGTTCGTCGACTGACGCTCAACAGGCCGACGTCGCCACTGTCGAACGAGTCGTCGATGGTGACACAGTCGTTCTTGCGTTTTCGAGCGGTGAAGAAACCGTGCGTCTCATCGGAATCGACACTCCTGAGACAGTGAAACCGAACTCTCCGGTCGAGTGTTTTGGACCCGAAGCCTCCGAACAAACCAAACACCTACTTCCATCAAGCACGCGAGTTCGAGTGGAACGCGACCTCGAAGCACGCGATCGCTACGGACGGCTGCTCGTGTACCTGCGGAGGGTCGACGACGGACTGTTCGTCAACGAGTCACTCGTTCTCGAGGGTTTTGCCACTCCACTTCGTATCGAGCCGAACGTGGCGTACGCCGATTCGTTCGCGCGGGCCGCAGATGATGCGCGAGGTCGTCGACTCGGACTGTGGGCTGTGTGCAGGGACTGATTGCACAGATAGCGTCACCGGTATGACTTCGATGTCCGCCCAGGCATCTCTGGCCGAACGACTCGGACACTCCCCCGACACCAAACTCGTCATCCTCAGTTGCGACGACCTCGGCTCTTGCCACGCAGCAAACATCGGCGTGTACACCGCCATGCGCACCGGGCTCGCGACGTGTGCATCGATCATGGTTCCGGCACCGTGGTCCCGCCACGCAGCCGACATGTACGACGGTGACGACATCGGCGTTCATCTCACGCTGAACGCCGAGCACCCGAACTACCGATGGGGTCCTCTCACACATGCACCATCACTTCTCTCCGGAGAGGGTGGGTTTCCGCGGTCCATCGACGATCTCTGGGAACACGCAGACCCGACCGAAGTGCTGCGCGAGTGCCGCGCCCAGATCGAACGAGCAATCGCCTGGGGCATCGATGTCACTCATCTCGCACCGCATCTCAGCGCCATCACACTGCGGCCCGAATTCTTCGACATCTATCTCGAGCTTGCAGTCGAGTTTCAATTGCCCATTCGCCTGCCGTCGACCATCGACCAGACACAAGCCGGCTTTCCCTTCCGCTCACTCGCAGCCGACGAAGGTGTGGTGTTCCCTGATCACTTCGACCACGACTGGCGCGCAGGAAGTCGCGAGCGGGTCATCAACGCGTTCAACTCGTTGAAGCCCGGTGTCACCGAAATCCATGTGCAACCCGCCATCGACACTCCTGAAGTGCACGCGCTCGGGCCGACCGCAGCCGGTTGGATCGATGACTTGGCGCTCGTCACGAATGATGCGGATTTTGCCGATGTCGTGTCATCGAGCGGTGCAGTGTTGATCGGCTATCGCGCCCTCAGGGACGCAATGCGAGCCGGCTGATTTCGCTGGCTGCGTCACCTGACATCAGAACCTGGAACAGTGCGCCGGTGCTTCCTTCGGCTTTCAACTTTCCCTGCATGAACGCGAGCGACGGATCACTTGCTGCGTCTTTCGATGCGATGCGAACCACGACGTCTGCGTCGTCAGACCCGGACACTACTTCGTCGTTCTTGCCGAATTGCACGCGGTATTGAACAGTCACATCGGCTGTCTTTTTCTTTGCACTCACTCGACACCTCGGAACAGATCGTCTTCCAATTCGCCACCAGTCGTGCCCCCCACCGCTGACACCGCGAGCACCCACTCTTCCCACGGGTACACATGCACCAATTCACTGTCGTCCAATCCGAACCACCATGGCTCGTTCGGGTCGACCTGTGTCGCGTGTGCACGTAATGCGCCGCTACGGGCCCACAGATACTCAGCCACATCGATACGCGTTGTGATGCGGTGGTCTTGTGACGGTCGGTTCAGCCATTCTTCGTTGTACGGAGACGTCCCAGTTTTGGCGAGCATCGCCTCGTGGATGGAAACAATGCGGTTCTTCGACCACAGCGTGTAATACATCTTCAACGGCTGCCATGGCTCTCCGGCATCGGGGTGCCAGAACGGATCGCCCGCACGTTGGAACGCAAGAACGCTCACGTCATGGACACGAAGATGGTCGGGGTGCGGATAACCCGACTGGTCGTCGTTGTACGTGAGGATAACGTGTGGTTTCTCCGCGCGAATGATGCGCACGAGACGTTCGGTCGCCTCGTCGAGGTCTGCCATGTGGAAACAATCAGGATTCTGGTTGGACTCTGACCCCGCCATGCCGCTGTCGCGGTATCCGAGCATGTGCACCGAGTGATAGCCGATGATGTCCGTCGCGAGTTTCAACTCTTGCGGGCGAAGATCGGCCATCACCTGGCGTTCTTCGTCGGGCGACAAGCCGTGGAATGGTTGTCCAGGGTCCCGAAGCGACGGGTTCTGCAGATCCCCCTCTTCGCCTCTGGTGCAACACACGAGCACTGTGTGCACTCCTTGCGCCGCATACTTTGCAACGGTCGGCGCGCCTTTGGACGCTTCATCATCTGGATGTGCGTGGACAGCCAAGAGACATGGACGAGACGAGTCATGAGGATGAACTTCTCGTGTCGACATCGACGTCATGCTAGTGACGCAAGCTCACGGACGGCTCGACAAGACACATCTCTCATTAGGCTGACGACGTGACACCTTTCCGGCCATCACGTTCGGGGATCAACACCATCGCGCTCATCGTCGCCGCGTTCGTCATGATCACTGGTTGTTCCACGAACGACGGTCGCGACATGTCGGCGCCGAGAGACGACCAGAACGACACGATTACTCAGACGACCGTCGCCACCACCGTCGACCCGACCCTCGACGCCGTCTCTGAACCATCGGCATTTCTCTCGGTGTCAGGGCCGTGGGAAGAAGGTGGCACCATCGATGCAAAGCAC
>SXWG01000075.1 GCA_005789925.1 Actinomycetota bacterium
CCACGGCATGAACGGCATCGCCGAGGCCGTGCGACAAGTACGCGGGACGAGCGTCAACCAGATTCCACGAGTGGAACATGTCTTGGTGTCTGCTGGCACCGGCGTTCCGACGAGTGGACTTATTTTGGGAGTAGATCGATGAGCACTGTCGACATGTCAAAAATCGACGTCATCAGCAATGAGGCGTACCGAAACGGCCCTCCGTACGGGCAGTACGACCTGTTGCGCCGCGAGGCACCGATTGTGCGACATCCAGGCATGGAGCCAGGCTTTCCAGATTGGTTCTGGGGAATCTTCCGACACGAAGACATCGTCACCGTGAGCCGGCAATTCCAGACATATTCGTCGGCACGGAAAGGCTCGCTCATGCAGCAAGACCGTCCGGACCTTGAAGCGGCACGAATGATGATCGACACCGACCCACCGGAACACACTCGTCTTCGCACACTCGTGAACCGTGGCTTCACACCGAAGGCAATGCGTGCGCTCGAAGACCACTTCCGTGAAGTTGCAATTCAGTTGGTAGCCGATGCCGTCAAGCAGAAAGACGTTGAGTTCGTCGAGAAGGTGTCCGCAGAGCTTCCCTTGGTTGCGATCGCCGAATTGCTCGGTATTCCCGTCGAAGAGCGCCACAAGGTGTTCGAGTGGTCGAACCGCATGATCGGCTCCACCGACCCCGATTACTCGGGTGGCCCGGACGACGCAGCCAATGCCGCAGCAGAGCTCTACATGTACGCGCAGTCACTCGCAGAGGACCGCCGCAAGAACCCCCGGTCGGACATCATCACCACCCTCATCGACGAGACGGCCGATGATCATCTCGCCAGTCACGAATTCGAACTGTTCGTCTTATTGTTGAGCGTCGCCGGGAACGAGACGACGCGCAACGGAATCAGCCACGGTGTTCTCGCACTGATCGAGAATCCGAATTCATTCGAACAACTTCGTGCCGAACCAGAGCTCGCTACGAGTGCCGTCGAAGAAATCTTGCGTTGGGCGACACCGGTGAACAACTTTCGTCGCACGGCAACGTGTGACGTCGAGCTGCACGGAGTCCAAATCAAGGAAGGCGACGCGGTCGTCATGTTCTATCCGTCGGGCAATCGTGACGAAGCCGTCTTCAAAGACCCATACACGTTCGACATACGCCGCAACCCGAACCCGCACCTCACATTCGGTGGCGGTGGGCCGCACTTCTGTCTTGGCTCGAATCTTGCGCGTCTTGAGATGCGCATCGTCTTCGAAGAACTCGCCCGACAGGTGAAGAGCATCGAGCTCACCGGTGACGTGTCGCGCTTGCGCTCGCACTTCGTGCACGGCATCAAGACGCTTCCCGTACGTCTTCATTCTTAGGCGACGGTGTAGTCGCTGACGATTCAGCGACTACACATCGAGGCGCACAAGGTCCGCGTAGGTCTCACGTCGGACCACCACGCGCGAGGTGCCATCGCGCACGAACACGATCGCTGGCCTCGGAACCTTGTTGTAATTGGTGCCCATCGAATAGCCGTAGGCGCCAGTTACCGGCGTCGCCAGCAAGTCACCGACCGCCACATGCGGTGGAACTTCGGCGTCGTTGATGAGGATGTCGCCACTTTCGCAGTGCTTGCCCACGACGCGAGCGACCTCAGTTCGATCTGCATGCGTGCGCAACGGATCGAATATCTCGTAGCCACTGCCGTACAGCACCGGCCGGGGGTTGTCGCTCATTCCTCCGTCGACTGCGATGTATGTGCGGATCCCCTCTATGTGCTTCACGGTGCCGACGCGGTACACGGTGACCGCGGCTGACGCGACAATGCTGCGGCCGGGTTCGACGAAGACGAGTGATGCGGCACGCAACGTCGACGTGGCGCTCTTCAAGACATTCGCCCATTGAGTGATCGTCGGAGCGGTCTCGCTAGACGTGTATGCGACACCAAGTCCTCCCCCGAGCGTGAGCTCGGGGATGTCCAACGAGTTGAACAAATCGACCATCACCTCGCTCGCCTTGGCAAAATTCTCAGCGGCGAACACGTTCGAGCCGATATGGCAGTGGACTCCGGCGAGATCGACTGCAGATGACCGTGACAATCGCTCGATGGCACGCATTGCATCGCCATTACGAAGGTTGAACCCAAACTTCGAATCATCTTGTCCGGTCTGCACGAATTCGTGGGTGTGCACATGCACCCCAGGTGTGATTCGAACTTGTACACGTGGTGCAGGTTGACCCTCTCGGTGAAGCTGCTCAAGTTTGTCGATCTCGTCGAAACTGTCGACGACGATGTGGCGGACGCCTTCTTCGATGGCGAATCGCAATTCTTCGAGACTCTTGTTGTTGCCGTGAAGCACACAGCGGTCACCCGGCACTCCGGCATGACGCACTGCGAACAACTCACCACCGGTCGCGACGTCCAACATGAGGCCTTCTTCGTGGGCTAGTCGCGCCATGGCACCGCAGAGAAAAGCCTTCGTCGCATAGATGACCCGGTCCGCGCCGAACGCTTCGACGGCTTCGCGCGCTCGATGACGCAAGTGCACCTCGTCGTACACAAAAAGTGGTGTGCCGTGCTCGGCAGCGAGACCCTCGATGGTGCAGCCACCGATGGACAACATCCCGTTGCTTGCGACGGAAGCGGTGTCTGGCAAGAGTCGCTGCGGAATGACACTCATCACATCATCTCCGGCGCCCGAATGCCGAGGACCGCAAGTCCAGCGTCCATGATGCGCGCGGTCGCGTCACACAGAAACAAGCGTGAGTCACGAAGTTGGTCTGACTCGGCGCGAAGTACCGGGCAGTGCTCGTAGAACGTGGTGAATTCCGAGGCGAGATCGTATAAGTACGTGCACAATCGGTGCGGGCTGTACTTGTCGAGGGCGTCCCGCACTGCTGCGTCAAATTGCAGCAGTCGCAGTGCAAGGGCACGCTCTTGCAGTGCATCAAGAGTCGGCACCACATTGCGCACGACGCTGCGTTCCACCCCGGCACGCCGAAAGATACTGCAGATTCGCGCATGTGCGTATTGCAAGTACGGAGCGGTGTTGCCCTCGAATGACAACATGCGATCCCAATCGAACACGTAGTCCTTCACGCGGTCGCTGCTGAGGTCCGAGTACTTCACTGCACCGACACCAATCATTCGTGCCACTTCTTCCCTTTGAGCGTCGGCCATATCGGGTTTCTTCTCGGTGATCGCTCTACTCGCCCGGTCGACCGCTTCCTCAAGCAACGATGCCAACTTCGCAGCGTCACCTGAGCGACTCTTCAACATCTTTCGATCCGAACCGAGCACGCTGCCGAACGCCACGTGCACCATGTCGGAATCGGCGGACAACCATCCGGCAGAGCGCGACACCGATTCGATCATCTGCAGATGCTGGGCCTGTGGCGCCCCGACAACGTACAAAGAGACATCTGCACCGATGTTCTCGACACGGTCGATGACACACGCCAAGTCGGTGGTGGCGTAGTTGTATCCACCATCTCCCTTGCGGATGATCAAGGGCAGCGGGTCACCGTCGCGATTCGAAAAGCCATCTGGGAAGACGACTTCGGCACCATCGCTCTCCACCAACATTCCGAGTCGTGACAATCTCTGAACCACTTCGGGTAACAACGAGTTGTACTTGCTCTCGCCTGCGAGATCATCATCTGTCAGGAGCACGTCGAGCATTCCGTAGACATGGTTGAAGTACTTCGTGCTCTCATTCACGAGGGTCTTCCACAAGCGGAGCGTGTCGGCATCGCCCCCCTGGAGTGCGACGACTCGCGCACGGGCCCGTTCCTTGAATGTGTCATCCGCGTCGAACTTCCTCCGCGCCTCTTTGTAGAACCCATCGAGGTCCCCCACTCCGAGTTCATGTGCCGCATCGGCTTCGCCGAGATCGACAAGGTGCTCGATGAGCATTCCGAACGGTGTTCCCCAGTCACCGATGTGGTTCTCACGCACCACGTCGTGGCCGACGAAACTCAACATTCGCACGAGTGCGTCACCGATGATCGTC
>SXWG01000006.1 GCA_005789925.1 Actinomycetota bacterium
CATCTTCTCGAACACCCACGGCAGAAGTGTCTTTTCGTTCAGCAACGCTTTGGTTTCTTGGAACAAGTAGCTCTTGTTCGCACTGCCACCACCTTTTGCCATGAAGAGGAACTTGTAGGCGTCACCAGGTGTCGCTGCGATCTTGATCTCAGCCGGAAGGTTGTTGCCCGTGTTCTTCTCGTCGTACATCGACAGCGGAGCAAGTTGGCTGTAACGAAGATTGCTGATCTGATAGGTGTCGAAGATGCCACGAGCGATTGCTTCCTCGTCGTTTCCGCTGGTGAAGACGAACTGACCCTTCTTTGCCTTCACGATTGCAGTGCCGGTGTCTTGACACATTGGCAACACCCCACCGGCGGCAATCGAAGCGTTCTTCAGTAGGTCGAGTGCGACGAATCGATCGTTCGCACTGGCCTCGGGGTCCTTCAAGATGTTTGCCAGCTGTTGCAGGTGTCCGGGTCGGAGGAAGTGAGCGATCTCACGCATCGCGACCTGGGTGAGAAGCGTGAGTGCCTCTGGCTCAACCTTCAGAAAACTTCCGAGCGACGTGTCGACTGTCGACACGCCGTCTGTCGACAACAATCTGTACGACGTGTCGTCGGGCCCGAGCGGAAGAAGTTCAGTGAAGACGAAATCTGCCATGGCTCCACGCTAATTGCACTCGTCTAGCAAGCGGCCATCTCACGGACGACGAGTCGTCTATGCGGTCGGGTCGATCGGCCAGGCATGTTTCGGATATCGACCAGCCATGTCGCGACGCACCTCGGCCCATGACCCTCTCCAGAAGCCCGGAAGGTCAGATGTCACTTGTATCGGCCGGTCGGCGGGAGAGAGAAGTTCCACGACGATCGGCACGCGATTGTCGAGAAGAGAGGGGTGAGAGGTGACGCCGAACATGCGTTGCACGCGAACTGACACCTTCGGTCTGTCGACGTCTGAATAGTCGATGACGGTCTCCTTGCCGTTCGGCAATACGAGTGTCGGAGGTACGAGAGCGTCAATGTCGCTCGATGCGTCCCAACCGAGTCGTGCGCGCAGCAACATGTCGACATCAAGCGCTTCGATGTCGGCGCGACTCGTGCAGCCCGCAACGAAAGGCGCCAGCCACTCACCGACAGTGCGCACGAGATGTCTGTCACTCACGTCTGGCCACGTGTCGCCGAGATGATGGCGTGCGAATTGGATGTGACGCTGTGTACTACGCGCACGCTCATCCCAATTCAAGAGACCGAGAGAACTAGTGCGCACGCGTTCGACGAGCGCATGCTCGGTGTCAGGTCCAGGCGTGGCTGGACCTACTCGCTCGTCAAGACGAAGTGAGCCACATTTGCGTGTGATTGATCGTGTGAGGTCATTTCGTTCCTTGTCCCATTGCACGACGACTTCTTCCACGACGTCGTCACCGAGCATGAGAGCGACCTGGTCGGCGTCGAGCCCGGCGCCTCGTCGAATGCGCGTCGACTTACGATCGCCATCGACGTCTGCGGCGACGATGAATACCTCGGTCGCCAGCTCGTCTCGGTCACTGACCCACGCGCCACCTCCGGCACGCATCACGAACTGACCCTTGGTGCCGCGATTTTTCGCGAGACGGTCTGGGTATGCCGCGAGAAGCAGAGCGCCGGTGAGGTGGGCGATGACGGACTCGCGCATCGAGCGTGAATGATCGATGTTGCGTCTGCGGGCGATGTCTCTTGCGGCGTCGGCGACGCGACGAACGGCGCCTTTGTCAGTCCGGTCGTCAGATGTCACCCCGCACACGATTGCAGCGCGTAGTGCCATGTCGGTGGGTAGTGAATCAGGGCGACCACGCATGATGTCGCGCTCTTCGAGAAGTGAGGCGAGCACGCACGCGAGCCACGCTGCATCGTCGCCGAGATCCGACTGTGCGTGGACGACCATCGAAGCGAGTCGTGGGTGGAGGGGAAGTGTGAGCAGTGCGCGGCCGTGTGCGGTGATGCGATCGGTGTTGTCGATTGCACGGATCATGCGCAATGTCTCGCGCGCGATGTGGATCGACCGTGCAGGAGGCGCATCGGGGAATGGAAGACGATCAAAGTCCGATCCCCACGCCGCGACTTCCAACACCACGGACGACAGGTCGACTTGTGAGATCTCCGGTGGAAGATGAGCGGGCCGAGTCGAATCCTCGATACGGCTCCAGAGTCGATAGGCGACACCGGGACGCACTCGTCCTGCACGACCACTTCGTTGCTCTGCGGACGCCCGCGATGTGGCGACGGTGGAGAGGCGAGTTAGTCCGGTGCGCTGATCGAGTCGTGGAACTCTTGCGAGACCGGCATCGATCACCACATTCACACCATCGACTGTCAGCGATGTCTCTGCAATGTCGGTACTGAGCACGATGCGTCGACGCCCCAAGGGGTCTGGACGAAGCGAGGCATCTTGTTCGTCAAATGGAAGTGCGCCGGCAAGTCTCTGCACAACGACATCAGACGAAAGTGTCGCGGCGAGATGATCGCGGACACGATTGATCTCACCCATGCCGGGAAGAAACACCAGCATGTCTCCGTCATCGGTGCGTAGCGATGCTTGCACGGTTGAGGCGATTGCCGATTCGAGAGAGTCGTCACGGTGTCGAGCGATGTATCGCACGTCGACGGAATGCATGCGACCGTCCGAGGTGACGATCGGGGCGTGGCCATCGCTATCGCCGAGTAAGCGTGCGAACGTCTCGGCTTGCGCGGTCGCCGACATGGCGAGCACGCGGAGATCGGGGCGAAGCGCTTGGCGCGCGTCGAGCAACAACGCGAGGCCGACATCGGTCGGGACATTGCGTTCGTGCACTTCATCGAAAATGACGAGGCCGACACCTTCGAGCGACGGGTCGCCCTGAAGTCGCCGAGTCAGCACCCCTTCTGTGACGACTTCGATGCGCGTCCGCGAACTGATTCGTCGCTCATCCCGGGTCTGGAAGCCAACAAGACCTCCGACCTCATCGCCGACAATGTCGGACATGCGTCTGGCTGCGGCTCGCGCAGCAAGACGTCGTGGCTCGAGCATCACAATCTTGCGGTCGATGAGCCATCGCTCATCGACCAACCGAAGTGGTATGAGCGTCGTCTTTCCGGCACCAGGTGGCGCCACGACGACTGCAGCTCGACGCGCGGCAAGTGCCTCGCGCAGTTCCGGGAGAACTTCTTCTACGGGAAGAGAATCAGACAAGTGCGGGCGTGCCGCGGAATGCACCTGGGTCGCCGGGCGCGGGGATCGTCGGCTTGCTCCAACTCACGAGTGTGGCGATTTCGTTCGACACCTCACGCCATGTGTCGGCCGACCAACCTTGGGTGGCAGCGGGAATCGTGCCGTCTCCGCGCACGAGCACGAAAGCGGGAAGCTCGGTGAGTCCGAGCGCGCGAATCACACTTCGGTCTGGGTCTGTAAAGACCAAGAATTCATCGGCGAGTGGACCGAGGAACGAACGGGCGTCATCAGCACCACACGCGATGATGAAGTTGACGCGAACCCCCGCACCGGCGAACTGGTTCATGATTCGCGAAGCCGTCTTCAGAATCCACGCGCTCTCATTGGTGTACGGATCGACGACCACGGACGCGAGATGGAACGTCATCAGCCACTCGCGAAGCGGACGCGCATCACCCGTGAGCGGGGTCAACGTCACGTCAAGATTCGGGTTGGGGAGTTGTGTCACGGGTACGACGCTAGTTCAGCGCCAGTAGCGTGCGGAAGGTGCATCCCATTGAACATCTGCGATACGTGGCGCGAGTCCACGGTGCAGACCCCGTCGAGGTGGCTTTGGAGGCCGCCGAGGGACTTGTTCACATGGTGCGTGATCCTGCAGGGGCCGTGGTGTCCGCGCGGCGAATGATGGAGCATCATCCGGAGAACGCGCCACTGTGGTGGTTATGTGCCCACGCGGTGACGTCGATGGACCCTCGTACGGCACTGCGCGAGTGCGCCCGTGCGCTCAGGACCGATGCGACGTCGGCTGTCCTTCAATCCGAATTGCCGGCCGACAGCACCGTGTGCACTGTGGGTTGGTCTGGACATGTGGTCGACGCACTCGTTCGACGAGGTGATGTGCGCGCTCTCGTGGTCGACTCGTTGGGTGAGGGTCAAGATGCTCTGCGCGTTTTCGCACGTCGCGGAGTAGAGGCTGAACTTGTCGCACCTGAAGGAATCGCTGCTGCCGTTCGATCAAGCGACGTCACAGTGGTGACGTCAAAGAGCACGAGTCGTGACGGAGTTCTCTGCGCCGGTGGTGCATTGCCACTGCTCGCACTGTCGCGTTTGTTCGATAAACCCTCATGGCTCGTGTCGCCAGTAGGTGTTCACCTCGCTCCGTCAATGTGGCGTGCCATGGTGGATGACTTTTGCGACCGCCCCGACCCGTGGGCCGCTGGGCACGATGTTCTCGACTGGTCCCACGTCACTCGGGTGGTCGACGCGACCGGCATCGTCGATGTCGCGAGACATCTTTCATCCGTGTCATGCCCCGAGGCACCAGAGCTGCTGCGACGCAGTGCTATCTGAGCCCTGCGATTCCATCTCGGTCACCCGATGGGTCTGGGTCTAGGTTGAGGGAATGGCAAACAAGCGCGGCTCCATCCAGATGACAACCGAAGAGATCGATACTTTTCTCGCTGGTCGTCACGTCATGAACATTGCCACCATCGGTCCCAGCGGACATCCGCACCTCGTCGCGATGTGGTACGCAATGATCGACGGCAAGCCGGCATTCTGGACGTTCGGCAAGTCTCAGAAAATCAACAATCTCCGTCGTGACTCGAAGATCACTGCTCTCGTCGAAGATGGTGAGCAGTACAACGAATTACGCGGCGTCGAGCTGGTCGGAACCGGTCGCGTGATTGAGGACTACGACGAAGTGTTGAACATCGGTCTCGTCGTTGCTGAGAAATACAACGGAGAGATTGCGGTCAGCGAGGCAGCGCTGCCATTCATTCGCAAGCAAGCCGAGAAGCGTCTCGGAGTGGTCATCGACGTCGAGAAGATCGTCAGTTGGGACCACAATAAACTCGGTGGCGGCTACTGACGTAGCACGCGTGTCCGTCGAGAGTCAGGCGGACAATTCGGCAATTGCATCAGCGGTGGCGATGATGCGCTCGGCGTTCACCACGTGCAGGTTCTCGATCATCTTGCCGTCAAGCTGGACGACACCTTTTCCTTGGTTCGTGGCGTCGGTGAACGCAGCAATGACTCGACGCGCATGGTCAACTTCAGACTCGGTTGGTGCCCAGACATCGTTGGCGACGTCGACTTGGTCGGGGTGAACCAATGTCTTGCCGTCAAATCCCATGTCCTTGCCCTGCATACATTCGTCACGGAGGCCTTCAGTGTTCTTGATGTCGTTGAACACCCCGTCAAGAATCGGTTTTCCGGCTTCGCGAGCAGCGAGCAACGCTTGGGCCAGGTGAGGAATGAGTGGATGGCGACTGGGCACTTGGGTGGCACGCAGCTCCTTGGCCAAGTCGTTGGTTCCCATGACGAGCACAGACACGCGTGGATGAGCGCAGATGGCGCGCGCGTCGAAGATCGCGGTCGGGGTTTCGAGCATGCACCAGACAGTCATTGATACAGGCGCACCAGCAGCATCGAGGCGTCGTGACACTTCCTCGAGAGTCGCCACCGAGTCGACTTTTGGAATGACGACAGCATGCGCACAACTTTTTGCAGCTGCGGCAAGGTCGTCTGCGCCCCACGGTGTGTCGAGACCGTTGCAACGGATGGTGATCTCTCGCTTACCGTACGCACCGGATGACGCTGCAGCGACCGCGTTTGCTCGGGCGGCATCTTTCGCGTCAGGTGACACTGCATCTTCGAGATCGAAGATGAGCGCATCGGTGGAGATCGACTTTGCTTTCTCGAGCGCACGCTCGTTGGCTGCTGGCATGTAGAGAACGGAACGACGAGGGCGTGTCTGGTGCATGGAGTCCTCCGAAAGTCAGGAGTTGAAGCCGTAGCGCGCGGCCAGTTCTGGGTCACGTGCGGCGAGTTGGCGAGCAAGTTCGACGACGACGCGGCACTGTTTCACTGAGGCATCGTCTTCCATCTTGCCGTCGAGCATGATCGCGCCGGTGCCGTCACCCATTGCGTCGATGACGCGTTGCGCTTGGGCGACGTCTTCTGGTCGCGGGCTGAACACTCGCTTGGCGATGTCGATCTGCACGGGATGGAGGCTCCACGCACCGACACAGCCGAGCAGGTATGCGTTTCGGAACTGGTCCTCACAGGCGACGACATCCTTGATGTCTCCGAATGGTCCATAGAACGGAAGTATTCCGTGGGTGACACATGCATCGACCATGCGGGCGAGTGTGTAGTGCCAGAGATCTTGTTGAAACACCGGACGAGGAGCGTCGGGGTCGTTTCCGTCAGGGTCTTGACGCACGACATAGTCGGGGTGTCCACCGCCGACGCGGGTGGTCTTCATGCGACGGTTCGCAGCGAGGTCAGCAGGCCCAAGCGACAGACCTTGCATGCGGGGTGATGCACCACAGATGTCGTCGATGGTCACCATTCCCCGCGCGGTCTCGAGGATGGCATGCAAGAGAATCGGTCGCGACAGTTTTGCTTTTGCCTCGAGTTGTGCCAACAGACGGTCGACATAGTGGATGTCTTCGGCTCCCTCGACCTTCGGGATCATGATGACATCGATCTTGTCGCCTACCGTCGCGACGATCTCGGTGA
>SXWG01000076.1 GCA_005789925.1 Actinomycetota bacterium
CCTTGCCTTCACGGTCATCGCGTACTGGGCATTCCGGAATCCTGATCTGTACAACCTTGTCAACCCACTCGACCTTGCTGTGTTCTCTATCGCATTCGCTGGCGCATGTGGAGGATTTCTGTGGTGGAACGCGGCACCGGCGCGCATCTTCATGGGTGATGTGGGTGCCCTCGGATTGGGTGCGGCCCTCGGCATGCTCGCAGTCACCACGAATACCCATCTTTTGCTCGTCCTCATCTGTGGTTTGAACGTGATGGAGGCAGGTTCTGTCGCCATTCAGATGACGATCTTCAAGGCGTCAGGTCGAAAGAAGCGGTTCTTTCGCATGACGCCGATTCATCATCATTTCGAGTTGCTCGGATGGCCAGAGACGACAGTGATCATCCGGTTCTGGATCATCTCTGGAATCTGTGTGGCGGCAGCGGTCGGATTGTTCATCGCAGATTTCACGAATCTGAGTGCCCTGGAGAGCGGCCGATGAGGACTGTCACGGTGTACGGGCTCGGGGTGGCAGGGGTCGCGACAGCGCGAGCATTTGCGGCTCGTGGTCATGGTGTGCGACTCGGAGACGACGCGCTCACTGATTCGATGTCAGCACTCGCCGACGAAATCGACTCACCGTTGCACTCCGCCCTCGATGCACACGGCATCGACGCGGTGTTGCGGGGTTCCGACGTCCTCGTTCCGGCACCCGGAATCGCCCCGACCCATCCGGTGATCACAGAAGCACTTCGCCGTGGCGTCGCGGTTCGAAGCGAGATCGACATCGCCTACGAATGGGAGCAGGCTCGCAAGGCTGGTCCACGTCCGATCATCGCTGTGACCGGCACCGACGGCAAGACAACCACGACGATGTTGGTCGGTGCGTTGTTGCGTGGCAGTGGCAAGACGTGTGCAGAGGTCGGCAACACGGACGTCCCATTCATCGCTGCGTTGGAAGACGATGTCGATGCATTCGTCGTGGAGTGTTCGAGTTTTCGTCTCGCGTACACGACCGCTTTCAGGGCCGAAACTTCCATCTGGTTGAACATTGCTCCCGACCATCTTGATTGGCATGGTTCATTCGAGAACTATGCGGCGACGAAAGCTCGCATCTGGAGCCACGTACGTTCCGGCGATGTCGCAGTCGTTCCGCACGGTGACGCACTCATCGGTACCTATGCGAACAGTCACGACCATCGCGTGCGAACGTTCGGCTTCGACAGCGGTGATTACCGGACCGATGCGAGCGCACTGGTCGGTCCGTCTGGTGCTTTTGCGAACATTGCGTCGATGTGGCGTGCAATGCCGCATGACATCACCAATTCCCTCGCCGCAAGCGCTGCAGTGATCGAGCGTGGTCTGGTCGATGTCGGCACCATCGACACGACGCTGGCCACTTTCCAGCCCGCATCACATCGCATCGAGCATGTGGGGAACTTCGCCGGCTGCAGTTGGTACGACGATTCGAAAGCGACCAGTCCGCACGCAGCACTCACGGCCGTTCGTGCTTTCGACAAAGTCGTGCTCATCGCTGGAGGCAAGAACAAGGACCTCGACCTGTCGGAATTGGCGACCGAACCACAGCGCATGCACGCGGTGGTCGCCATCGGTGTGGCACAAGATGACATTGTTCGCGCATTCTCCGGAGTCTGTGACGTCGTGCGAGCCGACTCGATGGCGACGGCAGTCTCTGCGGCGGCAACGTTGGCCACACCCGGTGTCGCGGTGTTGTTGTCTCCGGGCTGCACCAGTTACGACTGGTACGCCAATTACAAAGAGCGCGGGGACGACTTCGTGCGTCTCGTGCGCCGCCATTTCTCGTCCTCGACAGACCAACTCATCACTTCGGGCGGAGGAAACCCATGACGAGCACACACCTTCCAGCACCCGCACTCAGCATCGCTGAGCGTCGTCTGCGCACGCTTCAACGCACAGGGTTGGCGCAAAAGCGCAAGATCGCAGAGAAGCCGCCGACATTGGTGTTCTACGGCATTCTCGTCGTCGTCACGATGCTCACCCTGCTTGGTCTCGTGATGGTGTTCTCGTCGTCATCTGTGACGCTCGTGAAAGATGGCGACTCGGCGTGGTATTTCTTCCAGAAACAAATGATGTGGGCGTTCTTCGGCTTGATGGCCGGAATCGGTATGTATCGCATGCCGTACTACATCTGGCGTGGCCTCGTGAAGATCTCTCTGCTCGTGGCCTTCGGTCTCAACTTGTTGACGTTCGTTCCCTTCTTCGGAGCTGAGGTCAACGGTGCGCGCGCATGGGTCGGATGGGGCATCATTCGTTTCCAGCCTTCGGAATTCTTGAAGCTTGCAATCGTCTTGTACTGCGCCGACCTGCTCGCGCGTCGTCACCGTCGCGTTGAGTTTGCACAAGAGACCTTGTTCCCGATGTTGCTGCTGCTCGGCGGGGCATCGGGTGTGTGTCTCTTCCAGAAAGACATCGGGTCTGCGACCATCTTCGGTGGAATCCTCCTCATGATGTGTTTCATCGCCGGTCTTCCGAAGCGTCACTTGTTGTTCACCGGCGGAGTCGTCTCGTTCGGGGCGTTGGTTGTCGTTCTGGGAAGCAGCACGGCTCGCGCACGTTTCGGTGCATTTCTCGATCTTGAAGGCACGAAGGGCTATCGCGGCTACCAGGTGTACCAATCATTGCTCAGCATCGCCAATGGTGGTCCAACGGGCGTCGGCATCGGATCTGGAACCGGCAAATGGGGATACGTGCCGCTCTCTCACAGTGACTTCATCTTCGCGATCATCGCCGAGGAATTGGGCCTCGTCGGAACGGTGCTCGTCCTGGGTGGCTTCATCGCACTTGTGTACCTCGGCGTGCAGACCGCCCTCGGTGCCCGCGACATGTACGGCGCACTTCTTGCCGGCGGTGTGACCGCATGGTTCGGAGTGCAGGCAATCGTGAACATCGGTGGTGTCACTGGTTCGCTTCCGATGACCGGCCTCACCTTGCCGTTCATCTCATACGGTGGCTCATCACTCATGGTGTCGATGGCGGCAGCGGGTCTGCTGTTGAACGTCGCTCGCAACATGAAGTAGGTGGGGGAGAGCCATCTGCGTGACATTCATCCACTAAACAAGTGGTCATGATGTCGACCGATTCGCGAGATTCTCGGTCGCACACCGATGTTTTTGCTGTCGTCACAGGTGGCGGCACGAGTGGTCATGTGTTGCCTGCAATCGCCGTTCTCGAGGCGCTCGAAGATTCCGGCATCGATGTCGACCGTCTGCGTTTTGTCGGTTGTCGTCGAGGTATCGATTCTCGCGTGATGTCCACGATGCCGTATGCGTCGGTCTTTCTTCCGATATCGGGCCTTCGCCGCAGTGTTTCCCTCGATGCGCTGAGAGACAATGTCGCCCTCGTATGGCGACTGTGGAATTCGACGCGCATGGCTCGCAGGTTGCTGCGCGAGTGGAATCCAAGGGTCGTCGTGTCTGTCGGTGGGTATGCCAGTGAGCCGGCGGCCCGTGCCGCCGTCTCTCTCGGTATTCCTCTCGTGTGTGTCAGCTACGACCGCACGCCAGGTCTGGCCACCCGTCGTCAGGCTCGACGAGCCGCTGGCTGTGCTGTCGCGTTTCCCGACTCGGAACTTCCACGCGCGCGCCATACCGGTGCTCCGGTTCGCCGTGAGGTTCGAACCACGGATGCGCAGTCCCGTCGTGCGAGCGCACGTCAGTCACTCGGAATACCGGGAGACCTCAAGCTAATCACAGTGATGGGCGGGTCACTCGGCTCTGCGACCTTGAACGAGATGTGTCGCACGCTTGTCGAGCAACTGCGACGAGACTCAGTAACGATCGGGCGACAACGAATCGGAGTGCTGCATCTCTGTGGCGAACGTTTCGCTGCGAACGAGATCGGAGAGGACGATGTTTCTGGGGTCTGGCGACGCACAGTCGGATATGAGGATCGTATCGCCGAGGTGTATGCCGCATCAGATCTGTTGATCGCGCGCGCCGGGGCCAGCACAGTCGCAGAAGTCGCCGCAATTGGTGTCGCCGCGATTCTCGTGCCATGGCCAGATGCCGCCGAAAATCACCAACGTTTGAACGCGCGCTGGCTGGCAGACGAGCAGGCAGCGATCTGCCTTGATGAGGAGTCACTGTCGAGCGAGACGATCCGTGACGCAGTCATTGGGCTTCTCTCAAATGATGAATCACGGAATCTTCTTGCGCACAGGGCGCGCGCGATGGGAGAGATCTCGAGAAGTGGTGGTTTCGTGCAATTCATCAGAGAGATCGCCGACAGCTCACCGTCGACGGACCGTCGCGCGGACGACACCATTGTCGAGCGTGTGCGCCGTGTGCACGTTGTCGGTGTCGGAGGCCCCGGCATGAGCGCAGTGGCGACTGTGCTCGCTGAAATGGGCCATATCGTCACAGGTTCTGACGTTCGTCGGACTCCGGTGATGGAGCAGCTGGAGGCTGCGGGGGTGAAGGTGAATCTCGGCCACAGCCCAGTGCATGTCGAAGGTGTCGACACGGTCGTGTATTCGACGGCGATTCCGGCAGACAATATCGAACTCGTCGCAGCACGCACGGCTGGGGTCGAAGTCATCCACCGTGGGGACATGCTCGGTCGCATTTGTGCCAAGGCGCGCAGCATCGGTGTTGCCGGTACACACGGCAAGACCACGACCTCTGCGTTGCTTCTGCGCATTCTCGACGACGCCGGCCGTGAGCCGTCGTACGTGATTGGTGCGGAGGTGAGTGACACCGGTCGTGGTGCTCAATGGACCGGAGGCGAACTGCTCATCGTCGAAGCTGACGAAAGCGACGGGACCCACGACAAGCTTCCGTTGAGTGGAGTGATTCTCACCAACATCGATATCGATCACCTCGACCATTTCGGTTCACTCGATGGTCTTGTCGAATCGTTCGACGCGTTCCTCTCTCGCGTTCAAGGCCCCAAAGTGGTGTGCCTCGATGACGAGAATATCCGCCGCCTAGGTGCGGTCGCAGCGACAGAATCCAAACTGGTGACATACGGAACCGATGTTGCGGCAGATTTTGTCGTGTCGGACGTGAACGTCGACGATCGCGGGACGTCGTTTACGGTCACCCACCAATCGTCTACCGTCGTCGTCGCGCTTCCACTTTTTGGTCGACACAATGCGCTGAATGCGACAGGCGCAATTGCCTTGGCAACGACGCTGGGTGTGTCGCTCGATGAGGCCGCGACATCAGTGGCCAATTTCGGAGGCGTCGACCGTCGATTCGTCGAGTGTGGAACCGCATCAGGGGTGACGTTTGTCGACGATTATGCGCACGTGCCGACGGAGATTGCGGCTGTGCTCTCCGCCGCGTCCGACAGATACACCCAGAGGGGTCGTCTTGTCGCGGTGTTCCAACCCAACAGATATCAACGCGTCGCAGCGATGTCGCAGGAATTTGCCACGTGCTTCAGAGCTGCTGATGTCGTCGTGATCGCGGACATCTATGCATCCGGCACCACGCCCATTCCCGGCGTGACTGGTCGTTTGGTGGCCGACGCGGTTCGACCCCACCATCCATCTCAGTCGGTCCACTACGTTGAATCGCGTCGCGAGTTGCCGAGTCACGTGGCTGGGTTGCTACGTTCCGGCGATGTCGTCATCAGCATGGGTTGTGGCGACATTGAGACTTTTCCGTGTGAGACGATGGTCAGGCTCGGCATTGGTGCGCTGAAGTCGTGGTGCGACGAGCGGTCGATCAGCGCGGTACTCGATGCTTCGGTGGGGTCTTTGACGACGTACCGAGTGGGCGGCACGGCACGCCTGCTGGTCGCACCCAGAAACATCGATGACGTGCGGGCCCTCGGGGGTCATCTTCCTGCATCGGTGCCGGTGTACGTGATGGGCAACGGAAGCAACACCCTCGTCAGTGAACGTGGGTTCGATGGAGTGGTGATACGTGTGCCCGATGCCGCATCCGGAGGGGATGACCTTGACATCGATTACACAGTCGCGGCCGGGAGGTGTGTCGCGACGGTGGAGGCCGGAATGAAGTTGCCTGTGTTCGCCAGGCGGACGGTGGCGGACGGTTGGTGTGGTGCCGAGTGGATGGTCGGTGTTCCGGGGACGATGGGAGGTGCCGTCCGCATGAACGCCGGTGGTCATGGTTCTGACATGGCGGAATCGGTGGTCGAGGTCGAGGTGATTGATCTCGTGTCAGGGAGTGTCGCATGGATCCCTGCGACGGATCTCGGATTCAGGTTCCGACATTCGGCCCTCGATGACGTTCATTTTGTGTCCCGAGTCCGTGTCTCGCTGCGCGCATCGTCGTCAGCGTCACATTCATGTTCAGAGGAGTTGTCAGGAATCGTGAGCTGGCGTCGTGAACATCAACCAGGAGGACAGAACGCGGGATCAGTGTTCGTCAATCCCGGTGACGGCGACCAGTCTGCGGGGGCACTCATCGACTCACTCGGACTCCGTGGTTGGGGCCATGGTTCCGCGATCGTGTCAGAGCGGCACGCAAATTTCATCCAGTCTGAACAAGGTGGTTCGGCCGACGATGTGCTCGCCGTCATGCGTCACGTCCAGGAGATGGTTCATGCGAAGCGGGGGATTCTGCTGCGAAGTGAAATTCGCCTGCTCGGATTTTCAGACGACGACACACGTCAATTCTCGCGCCGCGACTCGTATGGGCTGGATGACGACGATGTGAACGAGGCGCGGGCAAGACTGATACGGCACCTATGAGCCGTGACGAGACGCCAATAGAACCCTCGACCGACGAGACCGCGGTCACTGAAGTGCCCGACGAGGTGCTCGGGGAGTTGTCGTCGCTGTTCGGTGTGTCTGCCTCTTCGACCGACGCTTCGACGAGCGTCCAGCCAAATGCACCTGGCACCGAGACGATCCACGAATCAGTCGTCATCGTCGATGATGCGGTCGTCGTTGACTCGGGTGCAATTGATGACTCAGTTGTCGTGATCGATGACGAATCGCATGGCTCGACAGTGGTGGTTCATGCTGATGAAGTCGGACGAGTCGTCATCGTCGATGATGACCAACCTGACCCCAGATTTGAAGAACGACGGGAGAAGAAGCGCCGTCGAGAGCAACGCATGCGAGTTCGGTGGGTGTATGCGGCAGGCGCGGCGATTGGTGTATTCGTGTTGCTCGTCGTCGTTCTTGCGTC
>SXWG01000077.1 GCA_005789925.1 Actinomycetota bacterium
CGTTTTCGTCAGCGACTCGACCGCTGACTTTGTTGCCGGATACACACCGATTCCGGGAGATTGTGTCCACGCTGCAGCCGAAGAGACATTGATGATCGACCCTCCACCGGCTCGCCTCATGTGAGGCACGAACGCCTGCGTGCACCACATCGTGCCGAGAACATTCACGTGAATCACTCGCTCGGCATCGTGCTCTGTTGATTCAAGAAGGGACTCAAAGGACCAGACACCAGCGTTGTTCACAAGTACGTCACAGTGAGCAACTAGTTCACCCAGTCGGTGGACTGCATCACGGTTCGTGATGTCACAGACATGAGACTCTCCTCCAACGATGCGAGCAGCCTCTCGTGCGGCATCGCCATTGATGTCGATGCAGATGACATGGAATCCATCCGCCGCCAGCCGCTCGGCCATTGCACGACCAAGTCCTTGACCCGCACCAGTGATGACCGCAAACTTTTTCGTCATCTCGCGCCAACCCGCATCATGAGCATCCGACCTCATTCATAGCGGCACACGCCTGACACATCCGTACCGTTCCCCCGCGCGACTGGAACTCTTTGAAGGTCGGAGAACCGCACGACTGGCATCCCACTTCTGCCACTGTGTCGAACCTCTCACGATGCGAAGGCTCTGCGGTCATGTCAGCGACAGTAGTGCGCCCTAGGTTGTGGTCATGGCGACATACAAAACCACGGTCCGCAGTTCCATGTCGGCCCACGAGGCGTTCGCATTCATGGCTGACCTGAGGAATTTCGCGGTGTGGGATCCGGGCGTGGTCAAAGTCACCCAGGTGCAAGGTGACGGACCTGGCCCTGACACGGTGTTCGATGTGGTGGTGAAAACCGGAGGGCGAGTCGCGACACTTCGCTATCGAACAACGACTTTCGATGCTCCGCACACCGTCACGGTGCGAGGAAAGAATGCGCTACTCACATCTGTGGACACCATCAATGTGGTTGCCACTGAACACGGATGCGATGTCACCTACATCGCCGAATTGACATTCAACGGGCTACTGAAACCTGCTGACCTGTTCCTGCGTGTGGCATTTCAGAAGATCGGCGACCGGGCAGCCGAAGGGCTGCGCCGGTCGCTCACATCTTCAATCAGTTGAGGACGGTCAGCGTCAGCTGACCTTCACCAACAATTTCTTCGTGAACTTCTTGCCAGTCACCGAGATTGTCAGCGTGCACTTGCCACTAGCGATGGCTTTCACCGTCTTGTTGGCCGACACGGTGCAGACTCGCTTCGACCCAGCTGACACCGTGACTGCAACAGTCGCGTTCGTCGTGCTCGGCAACTTGTTGGTCGAAGCAATTGATGCGACTGTGAGGGACTTACCCTTCGTCACGGTCGTGTTGGTCGTCTTCGTCACCTTCGCAGGCGTGACGGTGACAGTGAGCGAACACACACCGGCCGTCAGACCTTTGATTGTGGTGGATGTCGCAGAGCAGATCTTCTTTGATGCTGTGGCAACTACCACGGCGGTCTTCGAACCCTTGACAACCGTCGTGCCAGCCGTAGTGAGTGCCGACACGACTGTGAGCGTCCTGCCCTTCACGACTGTCGGTGTCTTCACAACAACTGGCGTCACTGTCGGCGGCGATGGAGACGATGAACCACTCGACGTGGAACTTCCACCGGAATTGACCCGTGCAGTGAATGCACCACCGCCTGTACCGGCTGCGAGACTGAGCGACGTTGCCACTGCGCGGACTGACATGGCTCGAACTCCGGCTGCGCTCACTTTGTCGGTCGCAGACTTTGGAACTTCGAGGTCTTTCACCGCACCAGTGTTTCGACCGGTATTCGAGCTATTTACCTCGTTTATCGCGTCGGCTGCCGGAGTCACTGCCGTGGTCGGCGTCGTTGGACCTGTTCCGGTCGCCGCCATTGCAGCTCCTGTTGTTCCTAGCACCGCAAAATTGGTCTCCACAGCCTTGATGTCGCCGTTGCCCGACGCAACACCGATGAGAACCTCACCAGACGTCGCGTCGGCCTGCACCGCGACTGCTGTTGGTGCATTACTTGGTCCACCGGGGCCAGGTCCGGGTGCCGGCGCAGCAGACGTTGTGTTGATTTTGGTGAACGTCGAACCATTCAGCGAGAAGTACGCACCGTCCGATCCTGCTGCAACCATGAGTCCGGTATCGCAGTCAACTTTCAGGTCGTTGAAAGTTCCTGTTACGAGTGGTCCTGAATGAGCTTGGGTCGAACCGCTCAGACCAGAGATCTTGTAGACACCTAGTCCATTGACAGCGATGAAAGCAGAGTCAGCAACTCGGCTAACCGAACCAGAAGGACAGACTGCGACACCATTAATGCCACCTGTGTATGTCGCATTCTTGCTAGCGCCAAAGTTGCTCGTTGCATCGGTAGTTACTCCGGCGGCTGCGACTTCAGCACCGAAGTACCGAGTCTCTGTCACTGCCTGCGCACCTGAGGTTCCGTCGACAGTGAACGTAACTATCCCGACAGTTCCACCGCTCGTGCTACAGCCCGTCGGGCCGACATTCTCTGAGCAACGATTCACTGCAACAAGCATCTTGTTGTAGCTAGGCACTCCCTTAATGGCTTTTGTCAGGAGGGTCTTACCTGCCTCAGCGTTGGCGAACTTCGCGAGAGTGACTGAACTACTGATGGTGCTTGGGAACACGAACGGTGAGCCACTCACCTTTGCGTCACGAACGGTGGCTGTTGCTGCAAGCTCGTCTCCCATCTGAAGTGCTCCGCTACCACTCGTCTCATTGAACGACTTAACGTGCAACCACTCACTGGGATTGTTCGAGAATGCTCCCGCAATATGTTGCAGCCCACCTGCGCCGTTCCACCATTCCACGGCACGACTTCCACCGGCACCAACGGTGCTGTACGTCTTGCCTCCATCGGTCGACAGCAGCGTGCGACTGCCACCAGTCTCAGTCATGGATGTGACCACATATGATCCATCGGTCTTGTTAGGCGAGTACACCATGTCAGTGACATTCGGCGCGGCCATTCCATTCACGGCGATTCCACCCGAAGTCGTCGTAACACCTGCAGAGGCTTGAGAGTTGATATAGGCACTACCGCTCGTCCCACCTGCACTTCCAAAACTTGGTCGATTTTGTGTAGTCGCGTCGAGAAGTGCTGACTTGCGAATTCCGAATTGACCGTCACCCGAAATCGCCACCATGTTTGTGTTGAAGTCATATGAACTGTCCCACACGAACCCGGTGTTGTTATTCGCACCGTTCATCTCTGCGAGAATCAGCGTTCCAGATGAGTGCGACGAACCGACAGTGACGGCGGATCCGGTGCTGTTATAGGCCCACATGCATTGGCCTATGGTGCCCACCGATTCAAACCCGTTCAAGACACCAGATGCTGGTGCTGCCGGCGCAATCGAACCAATGAGTGGCGTGCCACCGTTTTGACCACAGATTCCAGAGATGTCGGTAACAGTGCTGAAATTGTTGTCGTTGTTGCCAGCCTTCTTCAGGGCACTGTTGCTCGCCCACGTTCCACTGTTGTTTTGTGCAACCTGAATCGATTTTGTGCTGCCGTCGACAAGGTGGGTGGCAATGACTTGAGGTGTTGCTGAACCGAGAGTGCTCATCATGATGAGGCCAGTGCCGGTCGTAGCCAACGTCATTGTCGGGCCAGAAGTGAAGCTGACAGCCGTAGCGGCAATCGAACCAGCTGCAGTCACCCCATTCAATTGTGAGACTTGTACACCGGTTCCATTGATGGCGGCCATAAACATATCGCCACCGCTTCCTCGCGCGAATGCGACACGATCACCGGCTGAGTATCGGCCGATTGTAGACGTCACGTTCGTGAATGTGGGGGCTCCATCGCTGTTGCTATCCGGCATGACAGCAGCCCACAGACTGTTGTCTGTGCGCACAAAGATGTACGAGTTTTCGTTCGCACCTCCACCATGGACCCAGTAGTGCTTCTTGTTGATACCAGTCACCGATGAATAGCTCGATGCAGCCGTCCATGTATTTCCATAGTTTCGCGAATAGTAAAGGTTGTTCCCTGATTGAACCGCAACTTCGCCTTTCACACCCGACGTGAAGATGTCTCCTGCCGATTCCTGAGGCATTCCACCAGTGTCAGTGTCTGCCGAGGTTGGAACAGGTGACCAACTTCCGGCGTAGTCGCTTGTGCGCCACACCGACGGCTGCGCATCTGAAGTCGCGTAATAGACACCGCTCTCGCCATCTCCAGCCAGCGTCCTGACTTGTCCACCGAAGGCGTTCGAGAAAGACAGCTTCGTCTTCGTCGTCGCCGTCATTGTCACGGTTTGCGCCGCAACCGACGACGACGTCTTGGTCTGGAAGCCAGGAGCTGTGACCACAAGTCCAGCACCACCAGTGTCGTTCACTGATGCAGTGCCGTCTGATGCAGTGACTGCCGAATCCGTTGCGTCACCATCAGAGTTGACAACGGCGACGAACGCGCGCGGAATGGCAGTGCCGCCGGAGTCGGTGACAGTGATCGTCACTGTTGCGGCACTCGCCACGTGAGGTGCGGCGAAAACGCCGAGAAGTGAAGTTGCGACCGCGATGCATGCGGCACGAGCAGTAAGACGTGAAGTCATTGGACCCTCCCAGATGTAACCCTAACGATAACACCTATTTCCGAGGGGTTGGTTTCTTCATCAGACCTTGTGGTCTTACGATTCAGTAGTAGTAGTGGGCCATGTGTGAATGCGAACTACAGCGAGGTGCCTCTCGGCGTACCTTCCTCGGTGCTGTAGCCCTGTCACTACCTGCACTACTTGTCGCGCGTCGACCGACAAAGACTTCTGCCCCCCAGGTTGTTGAACCCGTCGAAGTGTCTCCTGGTCTCACCATCTATCCACGTGAAGCGTGGGCAGGAAAGTTGCGTGCACGCCGACCGCTTCAGGCCGAACCGGATGTGAAGTTCCTGCTTGTTCATCATTCGGCCGGCACCACCATGTACTCACGTGCCCAAGTTCCAAGTGTCATCCGAAACATCTTCTTGTTCCACACAGGAACACGTAAGGCTTGGCCAGACACGTGTTACAACTTCTTTGTCGATCGTTACGGACAAGCATGGGAAGGTCGAACCGGAAGCCTCGCTGGCCCCGTCATGGCTGACGCGACGGGTGGCAGCCAAGGGTTCGCACAACTGATCTGCTTGCTCGGCGACTTCGATAAGACAGAACCGACACCAGAGATGATCGAAGGTCTCGCGCGACTACTCGGATGGCTTGGGGTCAAGTACAACATCGAGTTGGACCAAAAGAAGGCCGTTACGTTTGTGTCGCGCGGGTCGAACAAATGGAAGAAAGGTGCGCGCGTGAAAGCGCGACCGATTTCAGGTCACCGCGACATGAGTCAAACCGCATGCCCCGGCAAGAACGTCTACCCCTTGCTCGCGCGCACCGTCCCCAAGAAGGCCGCGGATTTCAAGAACCTCATTGCCTGATCGCTGAAACCGATCACCAGGAATCAGGCGAGGTACGCACCAATCTGTTCATCACACCACGTCCACAATGCAGTGCGTGCCGCAACCGTGTCTGACTTTTTCGTGCGTTGCAAACGGTGAATGTCGCGAACTGCTCGGTCACACCAGAACTTCCCTGACTGAGCGATGACCTTGTCGTCAACGACAAGCCACGAGATGGTGTCAGCACCCTGTGACGCTGTGCGCAAGAGCGGCTTGGTGAGCAGACGAAACGCAGGGAGTGACGACTGAACACCAGGGGTGTCGGCCCAACCTGGGTGCATCGCCGCAAAAGTAACGTCGTGCTCCCGCACTGCCCACATCTCGTTCAACGTCACTTGAAGCCGCTTGGCGATTGCGTACTGCTTCGTGCCGTCATAGGACGACGCCGGCATCTCGGGCGACTGACCACGCGAGAAGTCAGTGAGTGTGGCCGCGTACATGCCACCGGACGACACGGTAATCACGCGGCCTCGTGACGAATGCAACGTCGGCAGCAACACGGTCGTCATGAGATGTGGTCCGAGCACATGACAAGCAATCGTCACTTCGAAGCCTTGTGCTGTCACGATCTTCTCTTTGGTCAAAGCACCAGCATTGTGCACGAGTGCGTGAATTGAAGGGGCAATCTCTTCAATTTGCGCTGCAGCTACACGAACTGTCGCAAGATCAGCCATGTCAGCCACGACTGTGTCAACGCGACCACAGGACGGGATGCGGCGAAGATCGGCACTGACTTTTGCGAGTTTGTCGACAGAGCGTCCGACAAGCACGAGATCAGCACCCATCACAGCCAACTGATGAACGTTTGCCTCGCCGAGACCCGACGTTGGCCCGGTGACAACGACGGTCTTGCCAGCAAGCGAGTACTGATCGAGTGGGGTGAACATCGAGGAACGTAAGGCGTAACCGATGCGTGAAAAACCTGGGACGACGGTCGCGTCGAGCAAACCGTCGAGTGCATTTCCTATGCCCATGCTTGGGCCACCATCACTAGTGCGATCATTCCGTGTGCTGTCCATGCGATTGTCCGGGGCCAGTTCGTCTGCACAAGCCGCTTACCGGTGTCGATGCGCGGGTCATTGGCCACCTTTTCGTGCAAAGGAACCGACAGCAACACCGTGCAGCCAAGGGCGACCGCAAGCGACACGCCACCGACCCACGGCAAGATCCACGCGACGCCATCGGGGCGATCAAAAAGCAAGCCGAGCGTTGAGAGTCCTTCGACAGCCATCGGCAAACCGACGACCTGGGCGGTGCGACGTTGATGGATGACAGCGATCTCGCGGGCTCGGTCGAGACCGACGCGAGCAAGCAACGGATAGTGCACGTTCTGAACAAACCAGATGATGCCGACCATCGTCCAAGTCGCAGCGAAGTTTGCGATGAGTACTGCATTTGCCACGCCGTCACCGTACCCTTCGAACTCGTGGCACGCGTTGCGCAGACAAAGAATGGACATCCGCCCAAGACGTGCGTCACGTGCGGTCGACCATTCGAGTGGCGAAAAAAATGGGAACGTGACTGGGACAGCGTGCGTCACTGCAGCGATGCATGCCGCAGGGACCGGTCACGTCAATCGTCAGCCGCCGAGCAAACGGATTAGTCCAGCGCGTACTCGCTGATCAGCACTGGTCGTTGTTCCTCGATTGACCTGTGTGCCGCAGCACCGATGACGACAGACCACAGACCGTCCTCAACGGTCACCTCAGACTGCGAACCTTCCCGCACTGCCTGACAAAAACGCGTGACTTCCACATAGCTGGCACCGTGGTGGGCGCCTGTGTAATTGACGTCTTTGCTCACAGCAACCGGAACGGTGCGAACTTCGCGTGTGTCACGATTCCCCACGACGATGAGACCATCACCAGGCACGAACGCCTCGACCTTGCCCCGATTACCGACTGCCACAATCTCTTGCTCGTTGCGTCCGGCTTCGGCGAACATGCTCAAGTCGAGCATCGCTCGCACGCCATTGTCGTATTCGACAATCACATAGGCATTGTCGAGAATGTCAGAGCGTTGACCGTCGTACCATTCGTCGAGGTGATTCACGTCTTGCCCACCGCTTGCCATCACACGCGAAGGTCGTGAGCCAATGGCAAGGTTCATGAGGTCGAAGAAGTGGCAACACTTCTCCACCAACGTTCCACCTGTGTTGCGCGAGAAACGATTCCAGTTGTCGACCTTCACCAGAAAAGGAAAGCGATGTTCGCGCACTGCGAACATCTTCAGAGACCCCAGCTCTCCGGTGCGAATGACGTCAAGCAACGCAGCAATCGGAGCCATGTAGCGATACTCGAGACCGACCCACGTGAGTGCTTTACGAGAATGTGCGGCACGGACAATGTCGACACAATCCTCCACCGTCGTACACATCGGCTTTTCGACAAGCACCGGAATGTCCGTCAACAAAATGTCTGTGAGCACGCCGTGATGCGTGTGATTCGGCGATGCGACAATGACCGCGTCGACGAGCCCCGATGACAGCAAGTCGCCGTGATGACAAAACTCAGCGATGCCATCGGCCGCATCGCCCAAGGCGAGACGGGCCCAGCCGAGTGGCTCGTCGTTCGGCTCTGAGATCGCAGTGACAGTGCACTCGGGATTCGACATCACGTTGCGAATGTGCTCGCAACCCATCATGCCCGTGCCGATGATGCCAATGCGCAACTTGTCCATCACCGCCCATCGTATGGCGGCTTGCGTTGAGGGTTGGTCTTACAAGGCCTTCCGCTTGCGAGCGTATGGGAGGGTTGCCGCCAACATCGCCACACCGACGACGATCACGACGACTCCCTGCAACACCTGGTTGTCGAATGTGTTGAACGACACGATTGCAACAGATGCGGTGATGATGATTCCGGCACTGATGATCAACTCAAGCATCAACATACGTGCCCCGTAGGTGAACATCACTGCGGCACCAGTGACTGCGACAGCCGCCGCCCAACCGCCCTCGTGCATACCTACCCATGCGCTGGTCGTAAAGACGAGAAAGACCGAACCTGCCACACGTGGCGCCCACGAGAAATTGATGTCGGTGAGCGACACGAAGATGAGGACGATTGCCCCAGCCATCATCGGCAGTGAATCATTCGGCTCTCGCAGATCGAGCAATGAGCCGATCATCCCCGCAACCACGAATGCGGACGGAATGATCGTGAGTGAACCTGCAAAGTCCGTGTGACGTGAACGCCAGAAACCGAAAAGAAAGAAGACCGAGCCGAGGGCGACTGCTGTCCATTCACTCTCTGTCCAGAGGTTTGTGACAAGCACACCGGTGGCGAAGGCGAACGACAACTCAGATGCCAGCTCGCAGACTTCTCCGAAACGTCGACGTATCTCGCGCCCCTTTTCTGCCCACCAGGCGATGCCAGCAAACGCCACGCTGACGACATAGAGAACGCTTGAGATCGAGATTTCGGATGCATCTTCCAACACCGCGATGAACAGCCGGACGACACCGACGGCAATGATGAGTCCTGCCAAGTAATACAGTGCCTCTTGAACGTTGAATGACCAACGAGGTGCTGAACTGAGGTCGTCCGCCTGGTCATGAGTGAGGTGACCAGCCGTGATGTGATCATCAAGAAGTTGTCGCAGTGTCTTCTGTGTCGTCATTTCGAATACCAACTAACTACCGGGTCCAACGCCGCATCAAGCACCGGTCCCAAGAACTTGGCGTAGGCACTGGTGATGTGGTTGTCATCACGGTAAACCAAAACATTGCCGACGACAACGGGACAGATGTTGGCAGTGCAGAACCAATCCTTCACACGCAACAAAGGTACCGAGTTCTTCGCCGACAAGTCTTCACGCACTTCTGCGATGTCGGCACGCAAGGCCGCACTCGGAATCGGGTTGCAGACATCGATGTTCTTCGGACTTGCGGACAGACATGTGGGTACGTCGCGTGCCGGGAAAGGAGTGTCGGCAAAGAGAATCGGCGTGATTCCAAGACCCTTCAGAATGTCAATCGTCCCTTGCAGGCCGATGCGCCAATCGCGCTGCCAGATGGGGATCTTCGTGTCTACGGACAACAAGCGGTCGAACTGAGCAACGAGGACAACTTTCACTCCGTCGGCGACCATCTTTTTGTAGACGTTCTCGCGCCATGCATCGCACTCGGTGTAGTGACGACCGAGGACTTTGCTCCAAACTTCGATGTCAGCTGGTGGGCATCCGCGCTTCGTGTAGGTGATGAGTTTCCATTTGCGCTTGATCACCACTTTCTCGAGACCAGGGAACCATTGAGCAGCGTGCGAATCGCCGTACAAGCCGATAGACAAGCTGCCGTTGGGATCTCCGAAGATGCAGTTCTTCTGTTGCACCGACGAGAACGATGTGTGGCAATCGTCCTGATACACCTTCGCAAAGTCAAGAAGTGCGTCACCGAGGCTCGGAGTGAGATTTGCCGGCAACACATTGTTCTTCGATGCATCGACGATTGCTTGTATGGGTCCTTGATACGGCGGCAACGTCGGCACCACAGGAACAGTCGTCGTCGGAATACCTGCGGTGGTCGCGGTCGCAAGTGTCGTCGATGTGGTCGTCGACTCCAACGTCGGTGCTGCAGCATCTTGGCCGCCCGAAAACTTCGGCGGATTGTTGCGCACGAGTGCACCTGCCGCACCACTGATGAGAATCGTCGCCATCGCCAAAGACAATGCACGTCGCCCTTGCAGCGAATGATTTCTGTGCACCGGTCGCTCAATGAATACATGTCCGAGTTCTGTGAAACCGAGAGCAATCAGCAGACACACCACTTGCTGAGCAACAGAAAGCTCGTTACCCAATACGGCTGGTGCGATGATCAGCACGGGCCAATGCCAGAGATACGCCGAATACGACCGTGAACCGAGCCACTGAACCGGTGCGAGTCGCAGAATTGCATTCGGTGCCAAGCGGTGCGTATCGCCTCCCTGAAGGGCAAGCATCGTGCCGAAAACTGGGACCAATGCCCACGGACCGGGGAATCGTGTCGCATCAGAGAAGCCCGTCGCACTGAGGACGATAAGTGCGACACCTATCCACGAGACCAACGGTGCAAGTACCGGTGAGCGCTGCAGACGAGTCAGTGGCACAGTTGCACAGAGCGCACCGAGTGCCAGTTCGAATGCGCGAGTGTGTGGCGCGAAAAATGCCCACGGCTGTGCACGTTCCATCATCAGCATGCATGCAACGAACGAACCGATCGACACGACCGCTGACAGCATGCCCACCCGACGTCGTACCGACCCACGAGCACCAAGACAGGCGATCAGCACCAACACTGGCCACACCACATAGAACTGCTCTTCGACAGCGAGTGACCAGTAGTGCTGTAGTGGCGAGGGTGGAAGCGTCGACTGCAAGTAGTCGGCCCCCCTGTTCGCAAAGAGAAAGTTCGACGAGAACGTGGCAGTCCCGATGGCGTCTGACCCAAGTTCGCGAAGTCGCAGTGGTTCAATCCATATATACGACGCAACCAGTGTCGCGACCACGACAAGTGTTGACATCGGCAAGATGCGTCGCACACGTCGTGAGTAGAACGTGGCGAACGAGATTCGTCCCGTCGCGTCACGTTCGCTGACGAGAAGACCAGTGATGAGGAAACCGGAAAGCACAAAAAAGACATCGACACCGACGTAACCACCACCAAAACCAGGAACGTGCGCGTGATACAGCAGCACGAGGGCGACCGCGACCGCCCGCAACCCTTCGATGTCAGAGCGGCGTCGTGAGCCGGTCGTCGACACGTCGTCGACGCGTCGAGTGGTCATCGGTCGAATCGTTCTTCCGTCAGGTTGAGCGTCGCATGTGCACCCATCGGATCACCGCTGAACTGGGCGACCTCGAATACCCACTCGCCAGCCTCAAGGTGCCAGTCGTGACGCATCACGTCACGCACCGCAAGAGTGCGCACCGGTACCGGCACCATGACATCTGCCGTATCGCCGACGGCAACCGTGCATCGTGCGAAACCGACCAG
>SXWG01000078.1 GCA_005789925.1 Actinomycetota bacterium
AACGCATCCCAACTTGGTTCGTCATCGGCAGACGGATGCCAAAGGACGAAGTCAAGCGGATGCCGCTTGTGTGGGTCATCGACATTTCCACCGCGTTCACGTGCGAATTCGATCATCTGTTCTTGAGAGTGGTTCGACACCGAACCGAACGAATCAAATTTGGTCACATCGAAATACACGGACCCACCTGCGGCGTATGCGAACCCTCTGTCCAACACCATGCCGATGAACCCACGAATGTCCGAGATGGCCGATGATGCACGTGGCGTGCTGAACACCGGCAACGTGTCGAGCGCCTCCATGTCACGGTTGAATCGACTTTCCTCACCTGCTGCCAGATCGAGGTAGTGCACTCCCAACTCGCGTGCTTTCGCGAAGAGTGGGTCGTCGACATCGGTGACGTTTCGCACGCATCGAACCTCGTGTCCGAGGTCAATGAGGCGCCGCTGAAGCACGTCGTAGAAGACAAAAGTTGCTGCATGGCCGAGGTGTGTGGCGTCGTAGGGCGTGATTCCACAGGTGTACATCGACACCGTCGGACCCGGCTCGAACGCGACGACCTCACGCCGCGAGGTGTCGTACAGACGCATCGTCATCGTCGACTCACCTCAGGAAGGACGTGTCTCTCGGGGATCCCCTTTGATGCCCGTGAGCTTGGGTGCGACACGCGTCTTGTAACGGATGTTCAGCTGAAGAAGCACTGCCGTGAAGGCCTCGATGGCGGTCGCATTGGACAGCTCCCCCGAATCGAGCGGGCGACAGCCAGGAATGTGCGAGACGATCCCAGCGGTCACTTTGATTGCATCGGCGTCGTCAGAGCAGATCAACACGTCACTGTCAATCGGTGAGCCAAGGTGCCCGAGTTCCTTCGCCGGCAAGTGGTGGAACGCGGCGACCACCCGACACTGCGGAACGGCGGCTTGCACGTGCGCCGCGACGCTGCCACGAGGCGGCAGGAGTGGTTGGAACTCATGTCCCACCTTGACGAGAGCGTTCGCCATGCTGATGACGACCTTGCCGCTCAGTTGCTGCTCGTATTCGGTCGCGGTGGTGGCTGCAGAGTCCCATGGAGTCGCCAGGACGACGACATCACACGACGAGGCTGCGTTGTTGTCGCCTGGTTCGATGGGCAGATCGAGCTGTGGCCATTTGCCCTTCAACTGGTCCACGATTTCTGCTGCGCGCTCTTTCGATCTCGAGCCGATCACGACCTGATAGCCGACCGACGCCAACCTGGCACCCAACGCACTGCCGGCAGGTCCAGTTCCTCCGAGGATTCCGATACGCATGGCTGAGAGCCTTACACAAAGACCCCTTCCCCACTACGGTCAGATGCATGGGAATCCTCGACGGCAAGCGTCTCGTGATTACCGGCGTGCTGACCGACGCGTCTCTCGCCTTCGGAGTCGCACAGATGGCACAGCGCGAAGGCGCGACTTTAGTGCTGACAGGTGCCGGTCGCGCATTGTCGCTCACGCAGCGCACGGCGCGACGACTCGACACTCCAGCCGATGTTTTTGAATTCGATGTCACCGTCGCAGAACACGTCACGTCAGTGCGTGAGCAAGTCGCTGCATCATTGGGCTCCGTCGACGGTGTCCTTCACTCGATCGGTTTCGCGCCCGAAGTGTGTCTCGGTGACGACTTCTTGGCCGCACAATGGAACGACGTGGCAGTCGCCATGCAGATCTCGGCGTACTCATTGAAAACCATGGCCGATGCTTTCTTGCCCCTCATGGGCAAAGGGGGTTCGATCGTCGGGCTCGATTTCGACAACACCGTCGCATGGCCCGCATACAACTGGATGGGCGTGGCCAAGTCGGCGCTCGAGTCGACGAGTCGTTATCTCGCGAAAGAACTCGGACCACGCGGAATTCGTTGCAACCTCATCGCTGCCGGACCGATCAAGACGATGGCTGCGAAGTCAATTCCCGGTTTCAAGAAGTTCGAAGATGTCTGGGACGACCGCGCGCCACTGGGCTGGGATGTCAATGACTCTGACGCAGTTGCGCGCGCGTGTGTCGCACTGATGTCCGATTGGTTCCCCGCGACCACCGGCGAGATCATTCACGTCGATGGCGGGTACCACGCCGTCGGTGCGTGACATCGGGCCATGACGAACCGACTGGTCTCGTCGGCCTCTCCATACCTGCGACAGCACAAGGACAACCCGGTCTCTTGGTTCGAATGGGGCCCTGACGCCTTCGCCGAAGCCAAAGAACGCAACGTGCCGATTCTGCTCTCCGTGGGCTATTCCGCATGCCATTGGTGTCACGTGATGGCTCACGAATGTTTCGAAGACGTTGATGTCGCCACTGTCATGAACTCCTTGTTCGTGAACGTGAAAGTCGACCGCGAAGAACGACCAGACGTCGATGCGATCTACATGGACGCCGTGCAGGCGATGACCGGTCGCGGTGGCTGGCCGATGACCGTGTTCCTCACCCCCGAGGGCGAGCCTTTCTACGGTGGCACCTACTTTCCGAAGAACAACTTCTTGCAATTGATGAGTGCCATCGACGACGTCTGGCGCAACAAGCCTGACGACGTTCGCCACAACGTCGACGCCTTGCTCGAGTCGCTGCGACGCACCGAGAACATCGAACCGACGAGAGATGAACGGCCACGTGAGGCCCTGTCGCTGGCGGTCCAGACTCTGCTGTCGAACTTCGACAGCGAATGGGGTGGATTCGGATCTGCTCCGAAATTTCCTTCGACATTCGCACTCGACCTTCTGATGCGCGCCCACATGGAGCTCGCCGCAAACGACAGCGAGTCACCTCAAGCACAGGACATCGAAGCGGCTGTGTGCACGACCCTCAGAGCGATGGCAGCCGGGGGGATGCACGACCACCTCGGTGGTGGCTTCTCCCGATACAGCGTGGATGAGAAATGGTTGGTGCCGCACTTCGAAAAGATGCTCTACGACCAAGCGCTCCTCCTGCGTGTGTATGTTCACGCGTGGCAGCACTTCAAGATCGATGACTTTCGCTTTGTCGCCGCAGAGATCGTCACGTACGTGTTGCGCGACCTCTGCCACCCGATGGGTGGGTTCTTCAGTGCAGAAGATGCGGACTCTCTCGATGCCAGCGGCCACTCTCACGAAGGGGCCTTTTACACATGGAGCCCACAGGACGTCGTCGACATCCTCGGTGAATCGGCTGAGACAGCGTGCAATTGGTGGGACATCACACGTGGCGGAAATTTCGAGGGTAAGTCAATTCCGAATCGCATTGCTCACCGAGACGAGGCACTGCTCGACGATTCGCTACGAGCAGCACGCATGAAACTCTTTCATGCACGGTCACAGCGCACGCGACCCGGACTCGATGACAAGGTGTTGACTGAATGGAACGCAATGATGCTCTCCAGTCTGTGCGAGGCGGCATCGGCGTTCGGACGTGACGACTGGCGTGACGCAGCGACTCGCACCGGAGAGTTCCTCGTGACGGCACTTCGTGGCGAGAGCGGAAGATGGCACAGAAGTTGGCAATCAGATGCGGCTCCTCAGGCACGCCACGACGCACTCGCCCACGACCTCGCTCAACTCGTCGACGCATTCACTCGGCTCTACGAGCTGACCGGCCAAGCCCAGTGGGTCGAACACGCGCTTTCTGCGGCAGACCAATTGCTCACTGACTTCTGGGACGCAGACAAAGGTGGGCTCTTCACCTCGGCGACACATGCGGAACGTCTCATCGTCCGCGCCAAGGACATCATGGACAATGCCACACCGTCCGCCCAGTCCGTTGCAGCACTTGCATTCATTCGCCTGAGTGCCCTGTCCGGTCGGTTCGACCTCCTTGAGAGAGCCGACGACATGATCGCATTGTGCGGCTCGACGTTCCGGCGCGCACCTACCGCATTCTGCAACCTCGCACTTGCCATGCACCTGCGCCTCGTCGGCACGACAGAAATCGCCATCACCGGAGAGCGAACCGACCTACTGACAGAGGTTCGCTCGGCATGGCGTCCGACTGCCGTCGTCGCATGGGGCGAGCGATTCGACTCTCCCCTCTGGCACGGACGTGACGGAGAACGCGCATACGTCTGCCGAGATCATGCATGTAGCGCGCCGGTGACGGATCGCGATTCGCTGCGTCAGGTACTTGCTACCACGTACCCCAGTGGATGAAGTCAGACACCGATCGCGACTGACGCGCAGCGCTTCGACCTGGCGCGTCTGAACCATCTGGCACTCCGATCGCGATCGCCCCGATGATCTCCATCTGGGGTGGAATTCCGAGCGCGGAACGCAGTTCATTCTCACCGTTGAACACAGCGAAAAACAGCGAGCCAAGTCCGGCGTCGTCAAGTGCATACAGAAATGTCATGACCGCAAATGACGCATCGACTGTCCAGTATTTCACTGGCCATGCGTGAGAACCGTCGCCGAGTCCGGTGTGTGCCTTGTCTTTTTCTGAATACCTCTCGACATACGCATCGGGGTCAGCGAGAGCGACGGCGATGACTGGAGCGTGCAACAAGCTAGGCCACGTGAATGACGCGCGACGTTCTGTCGGCAACGTGCACGACCAGAACTTTTCCGTGTCTGCGCCATCAAGCAGAACCAGATTCCAGCCCTGTGTCTTGCCGGCACTCGGTGACAATCGGGCGAGGTCGACGCACCGCTCGATGACAGCTCGTTCGACACGACTGTTCGTGAACGATCGGCGCATTCGCCGCGATCGGACAAGTGTCTCAAAGTCCATACGAATTCACCTCGACTTCCGGCGAGGTAGGCGCGTCAGCGCTGACCGAGCTTGAGGAGACTCTCTGTCATCGTCCAGCCGTGGACGATGAGCACGCCGCCCTTCTTGTCGTTCACATCCTTGAACTGTTCGACGACGTCGGCTTTGAGTTTTTCCGGCTTCGAAGAGTCGAGGTCAATGAAACCCGTGCGAGCGTTCGACTGGGCGACAAATGACTGCTCGTCGTAGCTCGCGTCGACGCCAAACCGCTTCGCCAGGCGACGACCCCATGCGCGCTCTTCGCCCACAGCCCGATGACCAGGCCGCGGGATGATGTCGCTCAAACTCTTGAATGCCTCTAGGCCGTCTGCACGGACGAACCGCGACCCGATGACGACGTCTTCGTCAGGGAACGCCATCAAGGCGCGGTGATAGGCCTCGGACATCAG
>SXWG01000079.1 GCA_005789925.1 Actinomycetota bacterium
GCCGGTTGTGCCCGAGGTGTACAAGAGGAACAACAATTGCTCTGCGTCCATCGGCTCTGCAGGACACACTGGGTCGGCCTTCGCAATCAACTCGTGATACCAGCTGTCACGGCCAGTGGTCATCGACACGTCATTGCCACCACGCTTCACGACGACGACGTGCTCGATGGACGGGGTCGACTGCAACGCTTCGTCGGCATACTGCTTCAACGGGAACACTTCGCCACGACGCCACCCACCGTCGGCGGTGATCAACACTTTTGCCTCAGCATCGTTGATTCGGTCGGCGAGTGCTTGTGAAGAGAATCCGCCGAACACCACGCTGTGTGCAGCGCCAATTCGGGAGCACGCCAGCATCGCCACGGCCGCCTCAGGAATCATGGGCATGTAGATGTTCACGCGATCGCCTTTTGCGACACCGAGTGACTTCAGTGCGTTTGCAAACTTCTGCACTTCATCGAGAAGTTGTGCGTAGGTCACGGTGCGGGTGTCACCCGGCTCACCCTCGAAGTGGAACGCGACCTTGTCACCCTTCCCGGCGATGACATGGCGATCGAGGCAGTTGTAACTGACGTTCAACGTGCCACCGACGAACCACTTGGAGAACGGAAGTTCCCATTCACACACGGTGTGCCATGGGTCGAACCACGAGATGAGTTCACTGGCTTGCCGCGCCCAAAACGACTCATAATCTTCATTGGCCTCGTCGTACAGGTGCGTACCGGCGATGAGAGTGCGCTTCTTGAAACTCTCTGACGGCGGGAACTTTCTCTGTTCGATCAACAGGTCGTCAATTGCGTCGCTCTCAGCCACAGCGAACCCCCTTTGCACTGTAGAGACTACTGAAACTCCGCGAGCCGTCACACAACGACGGACATGACCATGACACCACTACCTATGGCAGAGTGATGCAAAGCCATGACAACTGACCACGACAAGAAACACTTTGGCGGCGCCGAATGGGCGATGACCCTCATGACATCTCTCGTGTGGGGTGCTTCGTTCTTATTCATTGCCATCGCCCTCGACCATGTGAACACTGGTGTCATTCCGATGATGCGGACGCTCTTCGGGTTCCTCGCCTTGCTCTGCATCCCGCGTGCCCGCATCATGATCCAAAGAGAAGACATGAAGAAGGTTTTCTTCCTCAGTCTCATCTGGATGGCCGCACCCTTCTATTTGTACCCATTGGCTGCTCACACGGTGTCATCATCAGTGGTGGGCATGATCAACGGCGCTCTTCCAGCACTGACCGTCGTCGTCACAGCCATCATGACCAGACGTCGCCCTACCCTCCAGCGCATCATTGCGGTGCTCGTCGGTTTCAGTGGCATCGCCCTCATCTCATTTTCGAGCATCACGGACAATGCATCGGCATCTGTGCACGGAATCGTGTTCCTTCTGCTCGCACTTCTCGGTTATGCGGTCGCTGTGAATGTCGCCTTGCCGTTGAACGCGAAATATGGAGCAACGGCCACGATGATGTGGGTCGAAGGTGCGGCATTCATCTGGACTCTTCCTCTCGGGCTTCCCGCGCTTCGAGGAAGCGAGTTCACCGGGTCTGCGATCGCTGCGCTCGTCATTCTCGGAGCAATTGGTACTGGCGTCACCTTTGCCGTGTATTCGGCGCTTCAGACCCGCACCGGTGTCGTGCGGGCGATGATTGGAACCCTGTTCACGCCGGTCGTCGCAACTTTCCTCGGTGTCATCTTCCGTGATGAACACGTGACAATGCTCGCAATCATCGGAATGGTCATCGTCATCGTTGGTGCATTCCTCACGAGCCGTCCAGAGAAGACACTCATCACCTCGTCCTGACTCGTCAGTGGTGAAAAAATCTCACCACAAACGAAGATGAACGCTCTCGTACACTTGGCGTCTCATGGCCACCGCAGCAAACACACTGACCGCGGGCTCTGCTGCGGAGCGGATCTTGGTCAGCGCGCGGCACGAAATTGAGAAACGCGGCATTCTTGGATTGCGAATCATAGATGTCGCACGTGGTGCCGATGCGAGCTTGTCTCTCATCTACAAGTACTTCAACAGCCGTGACGGCCTGCTTGCACGTGTGCTCGGGGACATGTACGAAGAAATACTGCGTCAGAGTTACGACGCTTTCATGGACAAAGTTGACTCCCGCACATCGCTGACCGTCCGAGACATTGCTGAATTCCTTCCGCAAATCAACGATGCCACATACCGGAAGAATCAGTACATGCGATTGAACATTCTGGCGGCATCACTCAACAACGAACCATTAAGGATTCGTCTCGAGAATCTCACGAAGAAGCAGCATGCGATGTTTGATGAAGGAGTATCAGTCATTCGCCGTCACATGAGTGATGGTTCTGACCTAGACAGCCGCTTCTTCCACATCGTTTTGGCGACACAAACGATGTACTACCGCGAGCTAATGGGTGATACCGGCTTCAGCCGTGAGGAGTACGTAGATTACGTGACGAAAATGCTTACTTGCGACGGTGCCTGACAAGTTTCGCAGCTAGAACAAGTCGTCATTGCAGCCGAGGACTACGGGGTGGACGACTCCTGTCAGAGTCCCGCCAGGAATGCCGACAGCTCGGGCTTGTCGTCGACAAAAACTACCTGTGCAGGCTCTGGGAATCTGACGGTTGCCGCGTCGTTGAATTCAAAGTCCACGACAATCGGCAAAGTCCCA
>SXWG01000080.1 GCA_005789925.1 Actinomycetota bacterium
CGTCTGCTGCAGCGTGGACACAGTCTCCCGGAATTGGTGTGTATCCAGCAACGAAGTCAGCGGTCGAGTCGCTGACTAAGACGTATGCACTTGAACTCGGGCCAGACAACATTCGCGTCAATGCGATTGGCCCTGGACTCATCGTTAGTGACGGTACGGCTGTGAACTACGAAGGCGATCGGGTGAATGAGCGCGCACAAGGTGTGCCGATGCGTCGCGTAGGTGCACCCGTTGACATCGCCAATGTGGTGTCGTTCTTGGCGGGACCTGACTCATCGTATGTTTCTGGTCAAGTGATGTATGTCGATGGCGGCATCAGCGCTGGTGCACAGAAGCGCTAGTCGCGTTCGATTCTCGCAAGCAAGGCGATCATTGAGCTGACTGATTCATGACGCCACATTGCGACCAAGCGTGCGGCACCCGTGGCGCTGTCAACACCCTCGTCAAACTGTCGCGCAATGTTCTCAAACACCTCACGTTGATGTCGTGCCAGTTCGATGTTGGAGAGACCGCGTCGACTCCGGCACACGAATTTTGCCAGTAATTCGATGCGTGCGTCACGGGGATGCGCAACGACATCATCAAGCCATTCCGTGACTTCGCGCGAACCTCGTGCTGTGGTGCGGTACACCGTGCGCTCCGAGCCCTGATCTCCAGCTTCGGTCTTTGATGCGCGAATGAGCTCGGCGTCATTCAACGTCTTGAGCGATCTGTAAACGAGGGGACGACGAACTCGCATGACTGCAGCAAGGCTCTCGTCGGTGTTCAACAACTTGGCGATGGCGAATCCGTGAGCTGGTTGCTCGTCGATGAGGGACAGCACCAAGTGGTCAAGCACAGACGGGCTGTATAGTCTCATTGTGACTAATCTAGGTCGAACTGGTGTGACTAAGTGGTCTGCTGTTGTCGCAGTCGTCGCCGCCCTCGGGGTGCCGCTGTCGCGTCCAGCTCAAGCTGCCCAAGCATCGGCTGACATCAAGGGAACCATCGTGGTGTCCGCCGCTGCGTCACTCACTGACTCGTTCAAGGCACTCGCCCGCGAATTTCGGCGCACACACTCGAAAGTCAGGGTGACCTTCAATTTCGGATCAAGCTCTGCGCTCGTCTCTCAAATTCAGGCTGGTGCACCGGCCGATGTCTTCGCAGCAGCGGACGCATCGAGCATCGACAAGCTCTCGTCGACAGGTCAGGTTAACAAGTCCCCGCACATCTTTGCTCGTAACTCGCTCTCACTCGTCGTGAAGCGAGGAAATCCGCTGGGTATTAAGTCACTTACAGACATGTCGAAAGCGAGGGTGATCTCCCTGTGCGCAAAGACTGCACCGTGTGGCATCTACGCGGCATCAGCACTTCAGCGCGCCGGAGTAAGCATCAGCGAATCAAAGGTGACACGCGGGGTCGATGCCAAAGCGACACTAGGTGCGGTAATCAATGGAGACGCCGACGCTGCCGTTGTTTATTCGACTGATGCACTGTCGTCGAAGAACGCAGTCGCAATCGTGACAATCCCACAATCACAGAACGTGACGGCGATGTATGCCATTGCACAGGTGCGTGGATCCAAGAACGCCAGGGCTGCCCAATTGTTTGTTGACTTTGTCATGTCTGCGCGCGGCCAAAAGATTCTGTCCACCTTCGGATTCTTGAAACCGTGACATGACATCGTCGACCGTCACATCACGCGTTCCGAGAGGTCTCGGCGTCATCGGGGGACTCGGCGCCCTCTTTCTTGTGTTGCCATTGTTCGGTATAGCTCGCCGCGTTGCTTGGTCGTCGTTGTGGGAGCAGCTCATGAGCGGTGAAGTGACGGAAGCACTTCGCCTCTCACTGGTTGCCTCAATTCTGGCCACTTTGTGTGCGCTGATTCTCGGTTTCCCACTCGCCTGGTTACTTGCTCGCGCTGAGTTTCGTGGTCGAGCTCTGCTGAGAGCGCTCGTCACATTACCGATGGTCATGCCGCCAGTTGTGGGTGGTATCGCACTTCTTGGCGTCTACGGGCGAACAAATGGGCTGCTTGGATCGTTCCTGTTCGACACATTCGGTGTGCAGGTGACGTTCAGTCTGACTGCTGTGGTGATTGCTGAGACCTTCGTGGCGCTTCCATTTCTCGTGCTTGCAATCGAGGGAGGCTTGCGCAGCATCGATCTTCGACACGAAGAATCAGCAGCAGTCATGGGTGCCGGACCGTGGCAACGCATGAGGCTCGTCACAATGCGGCTGTTGCGTCCCTCGTTGGTGGCTGGCGTCGCCGTGGCATGGGCGCGTGCGCTCGGAGAATTCGGCGCCACCATCACATTCGCCGGAAACATCGAAGGCCGCACACAGACCACTCCGCTCGCGGTGTACATGTTGCTCGAGTCAGACCCCGAAGCCGCATACGCCTTGAGCCTTGTGCTCGTCGTGGTGTGTGTCGCGGTGCTCTTTGCACTGCGTGATCAGTGGTTGGGGCGACGGTCGTGACCCTTGAGATCACCGGCACGATTGAACGTGGCAGTTTCTCGCGACACGTGAATGTGGTGGTCGACGAGCAAGTCGTTGGTGTGGTCGGTGCCAACGGCACCGGTAAGACCTCGTTGTTGCGCGTCATCGCAGGTCTTGATCGACTGTCCCAGGGAACCCTGGTCGTCGACGGAGAAGTGTGGGACGATCCCTTGACCAACTCGTATGTTTCAGTTGAAACACGAGGTGTGGGCATGGTGTTTCAAGATCACTCCTTGTTGCCATTTGCATCGGTCTTGGACAACGTCGCATTCCCCATACGCCGCAGTGGCAAGTCGCGTACTGTGGCGCGACACCTGGCACGCGAGTTGTTGACTGACGCAAACTGCGCGCATCTCATTGATGTGATGCCGGACCAGTTGTCCGGCGGCCAGGCACAAAGGGTGTGCATTGTGAGGGCTCTTGCGACGTCGCCTCGAGTGGTGCTGTTGGATGAACCGCTGTCGGCGATTGATGAGTCAGGCGTGGAAGATCTACGAATGTGGCTGATGTCGCGACTGCGATTGACCTGTTCTCACTGTGTCTTGGTGAGTCATTCACGTGGTGACATCGACAGCATGTGTGACACCGTCGTCACTCTTGCCTAAGAGGCTGAAGCAATTACGCGATGAGTGCAGCGATTTCGCCGTAAAGCGGAATACCAATGATCAAGTTGAACGGGAAAGTGACTCCGAGAGCTGCGCCTAGGGACACTCCGATGTCTGCTTCGGGGAGACCAACCCGTACCGCTGCCGGTGCGGCGATGTAACTCGCACTCGCTGCCATAGCGGCAAGCACAGTTGCACCACCTTCTGACATTCCAGCAAGTGATGCCAACAGCACGCCTGCCACGCCGAACACCACGGGTAGGGCCGTGGCGAAAACGAGCAAACGAACACCTGCCCGACGAATGCTGTTGAAGCGCTGACCGGCGAGTGTCCCAAGATCAAGGAGAAACAGACAGAGCAACCCCTGGAACAGGCCTATGAAAAACGGTTCGACTTTCGTGAGGGCTTGTTCGTTTGCGATGGTTCCAATGACAATGCCACCCAACAGCAACACGACACTCTTGCCAGTCAACACTTCGTGTATGGCTGAAGACATAGAACGTCCGTGGCTGGCTCGACTTGCCAGAACCAGCGCGATGACAATGCCAGGTACTTCAAGCACAGCTACAAGTGCAGGCAGGTAGCCCTCAGCAAGTGTGTCAGCTGCACGTGTGAAGGATTCCGCCGCTGTGAATGTCACAGCCGAGACAGAGCCGTAGTGAGCGGCGATGGCCGCCGCATTGATGGTGTCGAGGCGGAGGAACGATCGGGCAACGAGGAATGCAACAATCGGCGTCGCGACACCAAGGATGAGAGTGACAAGCACCGGCCACGCCAGCTCTGACAGAGAACTCTCCCGGAGACGCATCCCCCCTTTCAGACCGATGGCAAACAGCAGGTACGTGGACAGGAGAGAGGTGACCTGCTCGGGGAAACGTAAGTCGCTCTTGAGTAACGCAGCTCCGACTCCGAGAAGGAAGGCAAGGACGACGGGTGATCCGAGATTGAGAGACACCAGGTCGGCGATTGACATCCCTTGAAATTTAGTAGATATCCATTACTAGAAACGAATTGCAGGTATGTTTTGTCGCCGGTGGGCTATTTGATTGCCCGAAGGAGGTCCCCCACGGTCTGATGAGACTCAAGGGGATGACGTAGCCGAGCTCGCCGGTTGACGCTGTACGAGTTCCGCCGACCGATTCGGCTGATCTTGATGACGCCTTCTGCCTCAAGGTCAGTGACAATCGAGCTGACACGACGTTCGGTGATGCCGACATCGAGGGCGATGTCTCGAAGACGAGCCTCTGAATTCCGAGCGAGGCACACGAGCACGTGGGCGTGATTACTGAGAAACGTCCAGTCGTTCACTTCAGCCATGGGAAAAATGTAGCCCAGTAATTCTGGAACTCAGTTTCAGTTGATGGTCATCGGGGCAAGCCGTACTCGGAGGTGCGCCACACCACGAGCCCAGAAGACCGGAACTTCTTCGTACACCCCAGGATCGAGGACATCGCACCGTTCGACCCGACGTAGGAACTCTTCCACGGCGACGCGCGCTTCGAGACGAGCAAGTGCCGCACCTGGGCAGACATGTGGCCCGCCCCCGAAACCGAGGTGGTTACGCGGGTTCGGCCGATTGAGTCGGAACTCATGCGGGTTGTCGTACAACTCTTCATCACGGTTCGCAGACAAAATTCCGAATGCAACTTTGTCGCGCGGGCACATCGTCTCGCCGTGCACAGTTGTTTCTTGCTCGCAGTTACGCATCAACACTTTGACGGGAGGGTCGTGACGGAGACTCTCTTCAATCGCATTGTTGATGAGGTCAGGGTTGTCGCGCAGCGCCTTCTCGATGTTCGGGTCGTTAACAATGGTCCACAGGAGGTTGCTGATCAGGTGACGAGTCGTCTCATTTCCTGAGATGAAGAGGAATACCAACTGGGTACGTGTCTCAATGTCTGTCAGACGGCGACCATCAATCTCGGTGTTGATGAGACGAGTGATGAAGTCATCTCTTGGTGAGGTCTTGCGCTCACGAATCAGGTCATCGACGTATGCGGTGAACTCTGGGTGCGCTCCCGCAAGGCCTTCACCACGCTCGTTGCGATTCTGTGTCGGCCATGTTCCTTGCACCACCTCGTCTGACCAAGTGGCCCACTTGTTGAAGTCTTCGCGCTTCGCACCGAGCAATTCAGCGATGACATTGTTCGGGATGGGCATGACGTAGTCGTGAACCAAGTCGACGTCGGAGTCACGACTCAATAAATCATCAAGCAGCTCGTTGCTCAACTCGCGACAGAAACCCTCCATGCGGGTGATCTTGTGTGCAGCAATGGCGGAATTGATGACCTTGCGGACCTCTCCGTGGCGTGGCTCTGGTATCTCGTTGATGAGTTGCTCTTCATCGGGAACCACCACGCCTGGCTCACGGAAACTGGCGCGAAAGGTGTGAACATCTTTGGTCGCAGCCAAGACATCGGCATTTCGCGCCAGAAACCACGCGCCTGAGGGGGTGCGAGACACCGGACAGGTGGCCCGAAGATGGGCGAGCGCGGGTGATTCCGCTGGCTCTGCCAATTGGTCGATTCCGCGTATGTCCATTGACTACCCCCACAGGCACCTTGACCTCGCTGTTCACATTCTGCCATATCACCAGAATTCATCCCTCGTTCACTCCCTTAGGGTGTCTCAATAAAAATTGAGAGATATTTTCTGAGTATGAACCGCGATTCTCGAGCTGCACGACTAGCGGCTCTGGGTGATGTACATCGTCTTGCAATCGTTGACGACCTTGTTGTGTCTGATCACACTCCGCGAGAACTCATGCACAGACACCGCCTCACGTCAAGCTTGTTGGCACATCATCTCGATGTTCTGGAAAGTGCATCTCTCATCAGACGTCGACAGTCATCCGGAGACCGTCGAAATCGATATGTGGTCCTGATTCCACAGTCACTGAATGGTCTCTTACCTGACTCGCAGATTGGATCTTCGTCGACCACTTTCAAGCCACTACGCGCTCTATTTGTCTGTCGGCAAAATTCCGCGCGAAGTCAACTAGCGGCCGCACTCTGGCGATCTCACCATCTGGGCAAAGCGGAGTCAGCAGGAACTGAACCTGCAGACACCATACATCCATTGACGCTTGAGGCGGCACGACGTGAGCATCTGACAGTGCCATTGGTAAGGCCGCGACACTTACGTGACGTGCAGATGAAACACGATGTGATCATCTCGGTTTGTGACGAAGCTCGGGAACATGTGGAGGCTCGCGAAGAGTGGCTTCATTGGTCGCTTCCAGATCCAGCCAAGTCAAGGTCTCTGCGCGCGTTTAAGCGGACCATTGACGAATTGAACGAACGGATCATCATGTTCAAAAGTCGCCAGATTGAAACAACAACACCTAGAGGAACAGCGCCATGAAAATCCGAGTCGGTATCAACGGTTTTGGGCGAATCGGTCGGCTTGCCGCTAGGGCCATGGAGGGGAACTCGGACATCGAGTTAGCCCACGTGAACGAAGTCAAGGGTGGGCCCGAGGTGGCTGCGCATCTGCTCGAGTTCGACACCGTCCATGGGAGATTTGATGCGAAGATAGAGACGAAGAATGACCACATTTCAATCGACGGTCGCAAGGTCACATTCACGTCGTATGACAGACCTGAGAACATCCCGTGGGTCGATCTTGGAGTTGACGTCGTAATTGAATCGACTGGAAAATTCAAGACCGATGTCGACTTGCGTCCCCACTTGGCACGCGGTGCTCGTTCCGTCGTTGTCGCGTGTCCAGTGAAGAGTGAGGATGTGTTGAACATCGTCATGGGCTGCAACGACCATCTCTACCACTTCGACAAGCATCGAATTGTCACAGCGGCTTCCTGCACAACCAACTCCCTCGCGCCGGTTGTGAAGGTCCTTCATGAATCTGTCGGTATCAAGCAGGGAGCCATCACAACTGTTCACGATGTAACAAACACTCAAGTCATAGTTGATGCACCTCACAAAGACTTGCGTCGTGCGCGTTCTGCACTGAATTCGCTGATCCCGACGTCGACGGGTTCTGCAACTGCGATAACTATGATTTACCCAGAGTTGCGCGGGAAGTTGAACGGCATTGCGGTTCGCGTTCCATTGTTGAATGCATCGCTCACAGACTGTGTCTTCACCTTGGAGAAAAAGGTATCCGTCGATGAAGTCAACGATCTTTTTCGGGAGGCGTCAAAGGGTTCTCTCAAAGGAATTCTTGGTTTTGAAGAGCGGCCGCTTGTGTCAGCAGATTTCACGAACGACACCCGATCGGGGATTGTCGATGGCCCCTCAACGATGGTCATCGATGGTCACATGGTGAAGGTGCTCGTGTGGTACGACAATGAGATGGGCTACGCCCACAGACTTGTCGAACTAACGACCAAAGTCGCTTCTTCACTGAAGTGAGGCGTTCGTGAAGCTGCGTAACTATTCGTTGGTAACCGCTGGATATTGGGTATTCACGCTCACCGATGGTGCTCTACGAATGCTCGTCTTGTTGCACTTCAACGAGCTTGGCTATTCGGCAGTTGCCATTGCATTCCTGTTTCTTGCATACGAGTTCATGGGAATTCTCACCAATTTGTTGGGTGGCTGGGTTGGTGCACGCAGTGGGCTGAATCGGACGTTGGTCGGCGGCCTCATGTTGCAGGTCGTCGCTCTATCAGCACTCACTCTCGAGCAGTCCGATTGGCAGCAGTGGCTCTCAGTCGCATTCGTGATGGGTATGCAAGCGCTGTCCGGAATCGCCAAGGATCTCACGAAGATGAGTTCAAAGAGTGCTGTGAAATCAGTTGCCGGTGACGGCTCCCTATTCAAACTTGTTGCAATCCTGACCGGTTCCAAGAACGCATTGAAAGGTGTTGGCTTTTTTCTGGGCGCAGCGCTGCTTTCGTGGCTTAATTATGACGGCGCACTGTGGGTCATGGTCGCGGCCCTTGTCCTGACTGTCATTGTCCTTCTGATTTTCCTGAATGAAGACATCGGACGGGCCAAGAAGAAACCGCCACTTAGGTCCGTGCTTTCGAAGTCATCGGCAATCAATCGATTGTCTGTTGCGCGATTCTTTTTGTTCGGATCACGTGATATTTGGTTCGTCGTTGCCTTGCCGGTGTTCTTGTCTGATCAACTTGGATGGAGTCATCAAGGTGTTGGTGGCTTTCTTGCTGCATGGGTCATCGGATACGGCATCGTCCAGTCGCTTGCTCCCCGCCTGCTCGTGATGAGTTCCACCGCTACTGATGAAGTTCATGCCGCTCGACGTTGGGGGCTGATATTGGCTGTGGTGTGCGCGTCAATGTCACTTCTTGTTGCCCTTGATATTGCGAAGACCGTTGCGATTGTCGGAGGTCTTGTCGTATTCGGGGTCGTGTTCGCGATGAATTCGTCGTTGCATTCGTTCCTCGTGCTTGCATTTTCTGACGATGATGGAGTGTCGATGGATGTCGGCTTCTATTACTCGGCAAATGCCGCCGGTCGCCTTGTCGGCACCATGCTCTCGGGGCTTCTGTATTTGTGGGGCGACCTGACACTTGCTCTGTGGGGGTCGACGGTATTTGTGGTTCTGACGTGGCTTGCGGCTCGCCGCCTACCGTCGATGCCAGACAACGTGGCAATTTCACTCGCCGATGCCGACGGTGGCGACTAGACAAGTGCCGGTGAAACGCAACGTCCTGCTCATCACTCTCGACCAGTTCAGAGGTGACTGCTTCTCGACAACTCGCGACACCGGGGTCCACACGCCCGGCCTTCACGAGTTAGCGCGACATGGCGTGCACTTCGAGCGCCACTACAGCCAGGCAAGTCCATGTTCACCGGGACGTGCGTCGCTATACACCGGCATGTACCAAATGAATCATCGTGTGGTCGCAAACGGCACACCACTTGATCGTTCGTTCGACAACCTTGCACTTGCAGCACGACGTGCGGGGTATCAACCAGCTCTCTTTGGCTACACCGATCAGGCAGTAGACCCGAGAGAGACAATCGGTGCACATGATCCTCGCTTGCAGTCGTACGAAGGTGTGTTGCCTGGCTTTAATTGTGTACTTGACCTCACGAGTGACCATCGTGCGTGGCTTGAGTGGTTGGCATCGCACGATGTCGATGTGAGTGACGGTGCCCTAAAGATGCTCGCCACTGAACATGAACGGCATGAATCACTCAGTGTTTCGTCGTTTATGACAGAGCGATATTTCGAATGGTTGGCAGAGCAAGAGCAGGGGTGGTTCTGTCACCTCAGCTATCTCCGTCCACACTCGCCATATTCAGCAGCAGGAAAGTTCGGATCGATGTACGACCCTGACCAGATAGAGCTTCCAATCGTCCCCGCTAGTGATCGTCACCCTCTACATGAGTTTCTGCTCGACTTCTGGGTAACGAAAGCGCCCACAGACGATGCAACCATGCGGGCGATGAAGGCGCAGTATCTCGGCATGATCAATGAAGTTGACGGTCAATTGCTTCGAATTTGGGAAAAGTTGCGTGAGCGAGACGAGTGGGACGACACCATCATCATCGTGTCATCCGACCATGGTGAGATGATGGGAGACCACGGTCTGAAAGAAAAAGTGGGGTACTGGGAGCAGTCGTACCACATACCGTGTGTGATTCGAGATCCGCGTCACTCGTCATCGCAC
>SXWG01000081.1 GCA_005789925.1 Actinomycetota bacterium
GGTCCTCGAGCCGGCATCGTTGCGCGCTGAAGTCATCGCGTGGTTGCGTGACATCGAGAAGGTGTCGTCCTGATGGCAAAGCGTCGTGGTCCTCGAAGTGGCGCAGACCGGGTGCGCGGGCTCCTCATCATGTTGCCGTGGTTGCTCGAACGTGGTGAGGTCGAAATCGACGAGATGGCGGCGCAATTCGACGTCGATCGCGACGACCTCATTGAAGACTTGTCCCTCGCGAACTTCTGTGGCACGCCGCCATACACGGCAGAGCAGTTGCCCAACATCGACATCTACCGCGACACCATCGTCGCCACTCGCAAAGGCCACTTCGCGAATCGTCTTGCACTGACTCCCACCGAGGCCTTCGGACTCAGCGTTCTCGCTGACGCCGCGCTCGAGCTTCCCAGCATGAAGAACGACGCCACACTCCTGTCAGCTCTCGCAAAGTTGCGGTCGACGCTGGGGGAGAACTTGGTCGAGGTGCAAGTCGAGCGCCCTCCTCATCTCGACGAAGTCGGTGTGGCCTGCACGGTGGGCGAAAAGTTGCGCATCACGTACTGGACACCGGCGCGTAACGAGACCACGGTTCGCGTCATCGTGCCTCGTGCGGTATTCAGCGACAACGGTCACTGGTATGTCACTGCCGACGATGAATTACGCAACGACGAACGTCACTTTCGTATCGATCGCATCACCAAGGTCGAGCACACAGGAGAGCACGTCCCTCTTGCCGATGTTTCCATCGATGCTCCGAAGTGGTTCGAAGGTGCAGAGGGTCTGGAGAAGGTGACATTGCGGGTGTCAGCGTCGGCGCGCTGGGTGGAAGAGACATATCCATGCACGGTGGTGGCCGAACGACCAGATGGTTCTGTTGATGCCGACATGGTGATCACGAGTGTCCACTGGCTGCATCGTCTCGTGCTTCGAGCCGGTGATGGTGTGTCTGTTCTCGCGCCCACCCATTTGGTGGGGGTGCATGTCGACGCAGCTCAGGCAGTTTTGGCGCGGTATTCCGAGACCACGAGCGGTAACTGATCGACGGTCGTGATGTCTGCCTCGCGCAAGAGAGCTGACAACACGCCTGCCGTTGCTGTGGCGTCGCCGAGCGCGGTGTGGGCGTGGTCGAGTGTGATGCCGTAGTGCACACACAACTCGCTCAATCGGTGTGACCGGAGTTTGTCTGGGTCGGTTCGGCGAGAGACAGCCAATGTGTCGATGTGTTCGATCACCGGGAATGTTCGATGTAGTCGTTCGGCTTCCGCGTGGAGAAAACCGAGGTCGAACGATGCATTGTGTGCTGCGAACATGCCAAGTGGTAGCAGCGAGACGAGGCGGTCGAGGGCATCGGACAATGCCATTCCTCGTTGCACATCGTCGGGAGTAATTCCGTGGATGTGTTCGGCACCATGCTCATAGTCGGTGGGTTGCTCTGGCTTGACGACTGTCGAAAAAGTCTGAGATACCTTTCCGGCGGGATCAACGACAAGAGCTGCCATCTGGATGATGCGACACGTGGAGGGGTCGAGACCAGTTGTTTCGAGATCGACGACGACACATGGAAATGGCAGCTGACCAATGGCGACGGAATTGTGCGTCGCCTCGGTTGACATGGGTTCCACCGTAGATGAGGGGTGCTGCACTCACCATGAACGTCTATCGAGGAACGCGGATGTCGCGCGGGCGTTGTTACGCCGAACGTGGAAGACGTGCGCGTACGCCGATGGGTGCGGCCACGGTGAAACCGGCGAGGTGCCGCTCTTCTTCAGATTCGCCACCCCAGAATCCGTATTCGTGATTCGTGCGGGCGAACTCACGGCAGTCAGCAGCAACGGGGCAGTTTCCGCACAATTGCTTCGCACGAGCTTCGCGACGCGCCCTCGCCTGTGGGCGCTCGGCCCGAGGAGGGAAAAAGAGGTGTGTCTTGCCTTTGCAGACGGCTTGGTCGGTCCATTCACCAGGCGCTGCCACGACATCGAGATCCGAGAGGAGGATTTCGGCTGGCCGGTCCATCACGCTCATGTGGGTACTTCCTTGTCCTAGAGAAATGGGCGGTGGGGGCCGGGAGGGAGAAGCCCCGCACCGCTTGTATTACGCACAGTACCGACGGGTAAGAGGGATGTCAAGTCTTTTAACACTAAAACTGAAAGATGCTGAAAACCCTTACTGGGAAGGCGTTTGCGGGTTTAGCGGTCCGATCAGTCTGACCGGTCGGTCACAGAAGTTCAGCGGCCAAGCTGGCGACTTCGCTGCGCTCGCAGGCCGTCAGCGTGACATGCCCAAAGCAGGTCTGGTTCGCGAACGCCTGGATGAGCACGGCAAGAGCATTGTTCGACTCGCCCATGTAGGGGGCGTCAATCTGGCTCGTGTCGCCAGTGAAGATCACCTTCGTGCCTTCACCGATGCGCGTGAGAATCGTCTTCAACGTCGTCGGCTCGAGGTTCTGTGCCTCGTCGACGACGACGATTTGACGGTGCAGCGAGCGTCCGCGCAAGAACGTCACCGATTCAAGCGACAGTTGTCCACGAGCGATGAGATCGTCAATCATGCGACGCGCATCGTGTGATGAGCGTTGATCAGTGAGAGCGACTATTGCATCGTGAATTGCTGACATCCACGGATCGAGTTTTTCGTCAAGGCCACCCGGCAAAAAACCGACCTCAGCACGACCGACAGGCACAAGTGGTCGGTACACCGCAAGTCTCTCGTAGAGCCGTTGTTCGACGACTTGCTCAAGACCTGCGGCAATTGCCATCACTGTCTTGCCGGTGCCTGCGCGTCCATCGAGTGCCACGATGCTGATCTCTGGGTCGAGTAGCAACTCGAGAGCAAAACGCTGCTCCTTCGATCGTGCGCGCAAGCCCCACGCCTCGGGCGAACCTGCGTGAAGCAATTCCAATTCGCCGCGGTGGCGACGGGCAAGTGCGGATTGTGAACCTGCTCGTAGCACCGCGAACTCGTTTTCGTGCATCGCATCGAGTCGTGGGTCACCGAGGTCGCCCGCAGTTCCCCGGGCATAGAGCTCATCGATCACGGCTGATGACGTGTCGATCGTGAACCAGCCGACGGGGCGTGTGGCCCGTGACCGGCCAATTGGCTGGTGCTCCTCGGCGTCAAGGCCCAGGTGGGCAGCCTTGATTCGCAGCCCGGCGTCGTTTGACACCACTTTCGTGGGGGCATGGTCGGCCTGCCCGAGGGCGGCGCCGATGATGCGGTTGTCGGGGATCTCGGGGTCGAGGCCATTCTCGATTAAGCGGTGGCGCTGGATGCCATTGACCTCGATGTGGACCGTCCCACCGTCAGCTTCGTCGGTGAGAGGAACAGGCTGATGAATCGACCCACCCGCTTTTTTGCGTAGATCCTCGATGGTCCGCAGCGCCGTTCGTGCAGCACGACCGACATCATCTGCGCGTGTCTTCAATCCGTCGAGTTCTTCGATGACAGTGAGTGGTATCACCACTTCGCAACTTGGAAAGCACAAAAGACTTGAAGGATCTGCGATGAGAACTGAAGTGTCGATGACGACACGAACACGTTGAGAAGTTCCCGGGGCGACAGGGGGGTGATCGAGGTCAAGAGGCGAGACGGTGTCCGTCATCGCAATCCTTTTGTTCGAGAACTACTCCACGTGCTCAACGACGCATATCGTTGTCGCTCGCGACTAGCAAGTGGTGGATGCTCTCAGGTCAGACCGTGGCTGCATCTCGTCTCCGGTCGAACTGTCAATGTGTCTCAGTTGCGCCGTGGCGAGGGTTTTGAGGCGTCAATTTCGGATTTTTTCAAAATTTTTTTGGGACGACTTTGGCACCGATAATTGGCTCGTGTCGGACACCATCGGGACATCGAAACACGCCGGGTAGGTGACGCGCGACGCTCACTTCGCGAACTACTTCACCAGCGTGTTGACAGACCGGCAAAGGTCCGTGTGTGCGCTCAATCCCTTGTGCATCAAGGCTTTCATCACGTCGGGTGGCGGGATGCAATGGAGCGATGTCACTCACCACGGCCATTGCGTTGCATTGTTGTCGCGATCGAAACGACGATTCGAATGCGTTGCCAAAGCGTATGTCGCTGTCTGTGGACAAGGTGCCGACAACTCGATTGTTGCACTTGCAACTAATCAAATGCTTGCATTTGTCGGTCAAACCCATTCAGATAGCTACAGCACTCCGATTCCGAGGGGGACATCCAACAATGACAAAAGCAGAGCTCATCGAAGAGGTTGCGAAGAAAGCAGACATCTCCAAGGCAGACGCCGAACGGACGATTGCTGCGTTCTTCGAACTTGTAGTGGCTTCAACAAAGAAGGGCGACAAAGTCGCATGGCCGGGCTTCGGCTCGTTCAGCACGACGCGTCGCAAGGAGCGCACCGGTCGCAACCCACAAACGGGTTGGGACAATGATAAAAGTTCAAGAAAACTGGGGAGTACTAGTATCGCAAACCGGATCAGAGGTTATCGCTATAGCTAAGGAGATTGGCTTTCTCCCCAGCCTTCTTGTGACTAATCATATATCAAGGATAC
>SXWG01000082.1 GCA_005789925.1 Actinomycetota bacterium
GCCGAAGCTCTACGAATATTTTGGATTGGTGGTGTTCTTCTACGCGAATGAACACGAACCGATTCACGTTCACGGTGAGTTTCAGGGCGGTCACGCACGGGCGGAAATCATTTTGAAGGACGGCAAGGTGTTGCGGGTTGTCTTTTCAAAACTGAAAGGCAAGCCGCCGCTTTCCAGCAGCAAGATGAAGGACTTTCAAGCAGTGGTGAGAGCGAAGGCTGAGGACATCGTGCGCCGATGGGTGGATTTCTTTGTGTTCAAGAAACACAACAAACCTGAAATCATCACGAAGAAACTGAAATGAAAACCGCGGCAATCAAGTATTTGGAAATCACCGAAGCGGAATACGTCTCGGGCTACAAGATTCGCCTCACGTTCAACGACGGCTTGGTGCGCGGCGAACGTGCCTGTCGACTTCAAAAGAGAGTCGACAAGCGTGGTCTTTCCATGGTCGACGTGGGCGACGAGAGCTACATTTCGAAGGGGGGTCATGTTGTTATCAGGCGCAAGGCGCCCGCCTCTTTCAATCTGCGTCGTCTTCTTCGGTGTCGTCTTCGTCGTCGAAGCTCACTCCGTATCGCTGAGCGATCTCGGCATAGTCGTCTTCTTCGGTCTTGGCACGACGAGGCGAATCACCGAAACCGAGATCCGCGGCACTTGGGCCCGCTTGCTTCAACTTGCGAGCCTCTTCAAAACGACGATGGCGACCCTTTTTCACGGTCGTTCTCCGAACACTTGTGTGGCACCGAGGTGCTTACTGACAACCCTCTCCACTCTACCGACCTCCATGCGCAGCAAGCGGGATTTACCCTCGTGACCTGGGCCATTGGCGTCGTTATCTCGAATATCCGTCGCAGATTCAGGAGGATTGACTGTCCACAGGAATCAATTTGAGTCCGCCGTCGGCACTGAACGTCAGACCAGCTCGACCTCCGACAAGGTCGTCGATGTCCTTTCCCACGATGTCAGCTCGCCAGCCTTCACCCAACCTCGCCGCCGGGGATTTCCGAAGCAAGTCGACAATGTCTTGACGTGTACCGAGGAGCGCAGGGTCTAGACGCTGCTGTCGACTCAACTCACTCACCCATGCCGACACCAGAGTGACGGCCGGCCGGAGGGCGCGTTCAAGGTCGTCGCCATCTGTGAGAGCCATCTTCAACTCCCCTGCTGACGAGCGATCTGTCCCTTCTCGAACAGCCTCCAAAATCATTCTTCCGAGCGAGCCATGTGCTTGTTTTGCGTCAATTCCACGAATGTGAGCGAGTTCGTCCGGCGAACGCGGTGCTTTCTGCGCCACTCCGATGACCGCGATGTCGGACAACACGTGACGAACGGGAATGTCGACATCTGCAGCACGCTGCTCTCGCCATTGCGCCAAGGCTTGTGCAATCCAACGGGCTTTTCCTTTCAAGGTTCGCACGTCCTTGACACGCATCCACGCACGCTCAGGTTCTGGCGGACCATTGGGCCTCACTCGAAGCTCCTCGCAGGCTTCCTCCACCCACTTCGACCGACCTAGTGCGGCGACTTCCTTGGCGATCAGGTCGGCGAGAAGTTCCAAGTACCGCACGTCTCCGGCGGCATAGTCAATCTGTGCCTCGGTGAGTGGTCGTCGCAGCCAATCTGTCAGCCGGTCTCCCTTGGGCAGATTGACCCCGGCAAAAGTCGTGACGAGTGAGGCCAATGACGGGGAGCTGTAGCCGATGAAGCCGGCAGCCAATTGAGTGTCGAAGATGGCTCGAGGAATGGCACCACAGGCATGCTGCAACACCTCGAGATCTTGTTGTGCGGCGTGGAATATCGCCAGGGCGTCGCTCTGAAAGAGATCCACGAAAAGCGAACGATCAAGCGACAATGGATCGACCACGAATATCCGGTCCTTGGCGCCCAACTGCACCAGTGCAAGACGCGGGTAGTACGTGCGTTCCCGGTGAAACTCGGTGTCGATGGTATATCGGCTTTGTTGTGTGAGAAAGTCGATGGCTTCGCGAAGCGAGTGGTTCTCGTCAATCCAGGTGACCGATGCGTGTGCTGTCATGGCCGTCTTCGGCGATAGACCGTCACTCTTGCGCATCAGTGGGAGCCAGGTCTTCCGGCGAATTGATGTTGCGCACAGCTACTGCCGGAACCGGGACTTCGGCCACGTCAAGTAGCACTGCGGCGCGGTGCATCGCCCGTTCGTTGCGCTTCCACACGGACTGAAGCGTCGACAGGCACTCGCTCTTGGACCAAGCGGCGCACAACCAATTCAATCTGTCTGTGCGTCCAACTGAGGCTTGCGCATCGGCGAGTGCGGCCACCAGGCTCGAGACGACCGCTGGTGTGATGAACGGCATGTCGCACGACAGCACCACTACGGCATCATGCGCCGCGCATTTCAACGCTGTGATCAAACCGCCGAGGGGACCCTCGCCTGGCCATGCATCTTTCTTCCAGGTTCCGGACATTCTCTTGACCAGTTGTGCTGACCCACCGATGAACAGCACCTCTGAAGCGCCTGCATCTTTCGCTGCGAGCGCCACACGCTCCGCCATCGCGACACCGTCGACGATGTATGACGCTTTGTCTTCTCCCATGCGCGAGCTGTCTCCCCCGACAAGAATCGCAACGGTGAACTCAGCGGACGCCACGTGTCCACGCTAGGTCGTCCGACCCATCTAGGGTGGGAATGGTGAGTGACATCTTTTCCTCGGTCGACCCAGATGCGCTGCGCAATGTTGCGCTTGGATTGTCTGGTGGCTCCTTGCTTTTGGCGCTCGTGGCACTCAAAGTCATCAAATCGATGGTCATGAGAATCGTTGGTCTTGTCGTTTTTGTCGCACTGGCGCTTGCGATTTTCGCTCAGCGCTCAGAACTGCAAAGTTGTGTTGAGTCCGCCAAAAACGCGGCGTCTGGTCTGACGTCAAGTGCTGCGACCGCTTCACAGTTCCAGTGCACCTTTCTCGGCTTCGACGTCGACGTCACTCCGTGACGAATGATTTCCGATGGACCTCATTATCGTCAGGCATGCACTGCCCCTCCGAGTCGAAAAAGAATCTGGCGCTGCGGATCCTGAGCTCAGCACCGAGGGTCGCCGTCAGGCTGACTTGCTCGCCCGGTATCTCGCCCACGAGCACATCGATGCGGTCTACTCAAGCCCCCTAATCCGTGCTCGCCAGACTGCTTCACCGCTGTCATCCCGTCTCGGACTTCCGCTCCGCGAGAAGGACGGTGTCGCTGAATGGGACAAGAATGCATCTGAGTACATCCCGATTGAGGAGATGCAAGCAACGAATCACCCCAAGTGGCAGGCAATGATGCGTGGTGAATGGGTGTCGGACGAGGACCCGAATGAGTTCTATGCACGAGTTCGGACTGCATTTGACGAGATCATCGACGGTCATCCCTCTGAGCGCGTCGCGGTTGTCTGCCACGGCGGCGTCATTAACTACTACCTGTCACATATTCTCGGCATGCCGACGACTCAGTTCTTCTATCCGCACTACACATCGATTCATCGCGTGAAAGCGGTCAGCGGGGGTCGTCGGTCAATCGCCTCCGTGAACGAGACAGCTCATCTGCATGAGCTTTTCGACGGTGGAAGTATCCTTCCCTGACGAACGTACGGCGATAGGTGTGCACACAATGGTGAACGAACCAAGCGACTTAGATTCCTTGTGCGGATGGCTGGATCAATCTCCAACGCCGTTCCACGTCGTGAACAGTGCGATGCTCACCCTGAAAGAAGCAGGCTTTTCAGAAAAGGTCTCATCCTCCGATGACCCTCAGGCAAAAGGCTTTATCAGACGC
>SXWG01000083.1 GCA_005789925.1 Actinomycetota bacterium
CCCAACGACCCCAGCTGGTCCATCGACCTGCACACCATTGAGCTCCACGTTCGCCACTGCGAACCCGTCACTCGTGACCTCAACAGGCACCTCACCGATCTGCTCGGTCAGTGTCCCGTCACCCCCGACGGTCGCTGGGTTCGTCTCGTCGAGTCCACCACGTACCCAGACGGGGAAGTGGTGTTCCCATCACTGCCAGTCAAGGAAGCGCTTCGTCTTGCGACAGCGCTTCAAACCATCAGCATCGACGTGTCGCTCAGCGATGTGCGCGGCGTCATTCCCGCACCCGGCGTCTATCGCCCGTCCGCTCTCGCACTTGCTCCAACAGAAGGAACTTCACGTTTCCACATCACCCGCCGTATCGAAGGGTTTCGCGCTGACTCATGACCAACACGCCCCTATGGACCATCACTCTCAATCCCGACGACGTCGCACGTTTCCAATTCGTGCAGATGGTCGCCCGTGTCGACGAACTCACGAATGAAGCAGTGTGGTTGCGCATCACTCCGAATGGCGAACGCAAATGGGTAGCCCAGGCACACAACGTGCTCATGTGGGGTTCGGTGTACTGCAGCACCGATAGGGGAATCGACTCCCTCACACCGGTCACGCCACTCTTTCTCCATGCGGTGTCCCAGCTCATCAGTGATAATGGCGAGTGCACGTTGTCACTCGAACACGACGGGCCGACGAACCACGTGTTGGTTGCGCGCGCCGATGCATCGTCGGTCGTCTGTGATCGTCCAGTAGCCACGCCACCCGACCTTGATTTCGACCCGCATGGGGCAGTGAACGTCACGCTCACTGGCGAGAACATGCAGCAACTTGCCGCGGTTATTGGTGCATGGCCCATGTACATGAACGTCAGCGCACTCCCGAACTTCCTTCCACCATTTGCGAACATGCGCATCACTCGCACCAACATCAGTTGCACGCTCAACTGGCGTCGCTACGGTGGTAGCGCAGCCACGGTGTCGCTCCCAACGTTTGCAACCGGAGATGCGTTCGTTTCTTTCGAGTCACCGGTCATTGGTCGTGCCATGTCATTGCTGTACGACGAAGGTGATTTTCAGCTCACAATCGATCCAGAAAACGCTTCGGTGTTCTATGTGCACAACGAGTCCTGGGGCTTCGCAGTCTCGGTCCGTCGTGAATGTGTCGCCCGCTGGGGCCAACGCGTCATCGACGCACTCGAGGCTCACGGAGCCGAAGCGAGCGCTGAATGGAGCGCCGACGATGCCCCGTTACTTCCCGTGAGTATGCACGGCCACAACCTCACGGTGTCGCTCATCGAAGACTCTGCGGCGGCTACTGACACTCTGCGCATCGCGTATCGCTTGTCAGAGAACTCACCCACACACCCCGACTTTCTCAGTGAGTTGATGCAGTTCAACGAACGTCTTGTTGCGGCCAAGTGCATGATCCAAGACGGCCAGTTGTTTGTCGCGGCAGATATTCCGCTCACACACGACGACATCGATGACGACATCGTTCGTGCGGCGCGTCGCGTGGTCGGCTATGGCGATCTGTTTCAGCCTGCACTCATGGTGTACGCGTTCAGTTGACCGACCGGGTCAACGCGATGATCCGATTCAGGCGGTGGTTGACTGCTGCGACTTGTTCGGTCGACGTGCAGCGATTGTGCGCCAGCCGAGCATGGTGACCGCTAGGAAAATGGCTGTCACCACCATGAAAGAGGTGGCTGTGCCACGGTCAAACACCAGGTTGCGCAGCATCATGCCGATGACGAGCGTCACGATCCACGTCTGAGTACCAACCGAGATGGCAAAGGGGTTTCGTCGGGCGTGGCTCACGAACCAGCCGAGCACCATCGCAATCCAGAATGGCGCCGCCACATACAGAACGCCAGACACACCTGTGTCGGTGTCATGGTTACGTGTTCCGACGACCACGAACGCGAGCACGCACAAGGCGTCGAAGGTGAAGCCCAGGGCCTTTTTGACGACGGAAGGTCGAAGCGATTCGCTCACTGCTCGTCGTAGTACTCGCGGCCCAGATGTGTGATCTGATCCTCACCCATCATCCAACGCAAGGTGTTCTTCAACTTTGTGAGCTGGATGAACAAATCGTGTTCGGGGTAGAGGCCAGGTGCCACCTGTGGGCTCTTGTAATAGAAGGACAACCACTCTTGAATGCCACCGAGACCGGCGCGCTGAGCAAGGTCGCTGAACAACACCAAGTCGAGGGCGAGTGGTGCGGCAAGGATGCTGTCGCGACACAGGAAGTTCACCTTGATCTGCATGGGGTAGCCCATCCATCCGAAGATGTCGATGTTGTCCCAACCCTCTTTGTTGTCACCGCGTGGTGGGTAGTAATTGATGCTCACCTTGTGGAAGATGTCGCCGTACAACTCCTTGTTGCGTGACGGCTCGAGAATTGTGTCGAGCACGCCGAGCTTCGACTCTTCCTTGGTCTTGAAGTTCTCAGGTGCGTCGAGCACTTCGCCGTCACGATTGCCGAGGATGTTGGTGCTGTACCAACCCGACAGACCGAGCATGCGCGCCTTCAACATCGGTGCGAGCACCGTCTTCATGAGCGTCTGACCGGTCTTGAAGTCTTTGCCGCTGATGGCGACGTTCTTGTCGGTGGCAAACTGACGAAGAGCCGGAGCATCGACCGCCAAGTTCGGTGCACCGTTCGCGAACGGCACACCTTCGAGCAATGCGGCGTACGCGTACAACATGGCTGGAGAGATGGTTTCGTCGTTCGCGTCGATTGCCTTCTCGAGCGACTCGATGTCGAGGTGTGCCTTGCCCGGCTCGATGAAGATTTCGGTGCTCGCACACCAGATCATGACGACGCGATCGACCTTGTTCTGATCGCGGAACGTGTTGATGTCGGCGCGGATGCCCTCGAGCATGGCGCGCTTGCCAGAGGCGACCATCACGTGTTCGCCGTCGAGGTTGCGCGCATATTTGCGTTCGAACGCAGCCTTCATGGGTCGCACATCCCGCAACACATCGGAGATCGACTCGATGTGCTTGCCCTGCTCGAGCACCCCGGCGCGCGATGCCGCCACGTAGGCATCGTCGGGGAACACGTCCCACGCACCCCACACGATGTCGTCGAGTGCGGCGAGGGGCACGAAGTCACGGATGAGCGGGCTGCGGTCCTCGGTGCGCTTGCCGAGGCGGATGGTGCCCATCTGGGCGAGAGAGCCGATGGGTAGGGCCATGCCCCGCTTGGCGAGCTCGACGCCGGCGATGAGAGTGGTGGAGACGGCGCCGAGGCCGACGACCAAGACGCCGAGTTTGCCGTCGGCGGGGGCGATGTTGCGCGGGGAAGTCACGGGGAGCAGGCTAGGCGCAATTTTGGGGTTGCGAAGCGATTCCACACGGTGGCAGACTTCATGACGATGACCGCCCAGGCTTTACTCTCGGCACTCGTAGTAGTAATCGTGTAGCGCGCCGTCCTTTGCCGTCCGCGCTCGAAACCTCCCAATCGGGAGGTTTTTTCATTTATTGCCCACGAATTGCCCCGAATCCACCCCAGACTTCACAGCCCACCCGAGGAGACACACAATGTCAGGAAAAGAGACACTCACCGGAGCACAAGCCCTGATCCGCGCACTCGAAAAAGAGAGTGTCGAGGTCATGTTCGGCTTGCCCGGAGGATGCATCCTGCCCGCCTATGACCCGTTGCTCACATCGAGCATTCGCCACATTCTCGTGCGACACGAGCAAGGTGCCGGTCACATGGCCGAAGGGTATGCACATGTCACCGGTCGCCCCGGCGTCGCCATGGTCACAAGTGGCCCCGCCGCCACGAACATGGTCACCCCGCTATGTGACGCATACATGGACTCGGTTCCGATGGTCTGCATCACCGGTCAGGTGTCGACGTCAGCAATCGGAACCGATGCGTTCCAAGAGTGCGACACC